>DFDV01000142.1 GCA_002369025.1 Treponema sp. UBA3819
TTGCCCAGGCCTCAATCGTCGGCGGACGTGATTCAATAGTCCGTATTGAACTTGATCAGAACCGCCTTGATGCCTACAACATGACCCTTATGCAGATTGCAAATACGATTAGCAACGCAAACCTTGAAGTCGGTGGCGGTGATGTTTCAGAAGGAAAGACAAAACTCATGGTTCGTACTACAGGTGAATATTCCTCGGTCGAACAGATTGCCGATACGGTTGTCGGCATTATGAACGGCTATGAAGTGCGCCTTTCAGATGTCGCGGAAGTTTCGATGGGCTACAGCGATGAAAAGAACCGCGTTTACATCAACGGTAAGCCGGGCTTGTACATTAATGTCAACAAACAGAGCGGCGCAAACACCGTACAGGTTTCTGACGCTGTCCACGAAAAGATTAAGGAACTTAAAGCCACGCTTCCGCCGGACATAGACATGCACTTTCTGACAGATGATGCCATCGATGTTCGGAACACATTGAATGAATTGATTCATTCAATTATAGAAGGCTTCCTCCTTTCAATCATTGTTTTGATTGTATTCTTGCGTAATGTCCGCAGTACCATAATCATGGGCATTTCAATTCCCTTCAGTATTATGATCACATTGTTGATTATGGCCATTGCGGGAATAACCTTGAATCTTATCAGTATGACAGGTTTGATTCTTGGTGTCGGTATGGTCGTCGATGCTTCTGTCGTCGTTTTGGAAAATATTTTCTCTTACCGGGAACGCGGCTCACAGCCAAAAGTTGCGGCGGCAATCGGTACGCAGGAAGTTATGACATCGGTTATTTCAGGTAACTTGACGACAATCTGTGTCTTTATTCCCTTCTTCCTTTTTAAGAGCGACTTGGATGTTATCGGTGAAATTTTCACCAACCTGATGGTCGTTATCATCATCTGTCTGGTTGCGTCTCTCTTCGTTGCTATGTTCCTCGTTCCGATTTTGGCAGGCAAGTTCATCATCGTCCAGACAAAGGCTGAAAAACCGCTCACCAATCCGCTTTTAATCTTTCTCGATAAGAAAATTGAGGATGTGATTACAGGAATTACAAGAGTATACCGGAAAGGGCTGCACTATGTTCTTCAGCACCGATTCAGCACGCTGGTAATTGCAACGAGTGCGATGCTTGCCTCATTTGTACTCTTTGCTAAGATTCCTATTACGTTTATGGGCGAGATGGCAGGGACGACCGTCAAACTCTACGTAACCACGCCGCTGGGCACAAAACTCGGCGACACCTACGATGTATTAAACCGTCTGGCAAAAATTGCCGCCGATGAAGTGAAGGGCTATGATTCTATCGTTGTCGCGGCAGGTAAGGACTTTGAGGCTAATATCGATGCGACCAACAAAGGCAGCATCGACGTTACTTTGCCGCCAGTTAAAGATCAGATTGACCGCGACAAAGTGGTTAAGCAAAAACTCCGCAAGCACTTCAATGAATTCCCGGGTGTGCGTTTCTCATTCATGGCTGACGGTCTTGATCAGGCGAACGGTCCTGCCATCAAGATTGTCTTTACATCAAAGGATCTGGCCGCTTCTACGGTGCTGGCAAACCAGTATATTGATGTCATTAAATCAAAAGTGCCGGAAGTTACGGAGCCGAGAATTGATATGGAAGACGGTCTTCCGCAGGCAGAAGTACACATCGACCGCGACCGTGCTTCTCAGTTCGGACTTGATGTTGCTTCAATTGCAACGGAAATTTCTGCGAGCATAAACGGCTACAAGGCTTCTGTGTACCGCAAGAACGGTAACGACTACGACATCAGACTGCTCTTCCGCGATGAAGACCGCGAGAGTATTTCAAACCTCGACAATATCTATGTCGTCGGTCCAAAGGGACGCTATCCTGTCTCGAACTTTGCCCACATTGAACGCGGATTTGGTCCGGTTACGATTAACCGTGAAAATCAGAGCCGTGTCGTTAATCTGACGGCAAGCCTTGCGGAAGGTATTTCTGCAGGTGACGCAGAAGCACACATTAAGGCCGCGACAAAAGGTCTCATTATTCCTGAGAATATTACGGTTTCGTACGACGGTTCTTGGAAAAAGACTCAGAAAACAGGTGCTGTGTTTGGAATCATCCTCTTCCTTGCCATTGTGCTCGTCTTCGGTGTTATGGCGGGAACATACGAATCCTTCCTTGACCCGATTATCAACTTCTTTACGATGCCATTCCTTATCATCGGTGTCGCATTGATTCATGTCATCACTGGAAGCATGTTCACGATGATTTCAATGTTTGGTATGGTCATGCTAGTCGGTATTGTTGTTAATAACGGTATCATTCTGGTTGATCAGACTAACCTGCAGGTGCGGCGCGGTATGCCACTTCTCGAAGCGTGTGAAGACGCTGGTGCTTCCCGTCTGCGTCCGGTTTTGATGACAACGCTTACGACAATTCTCGGCATGGTTCCTCTGGCCTTCTTCTCTGATCCGAGTGTCAGTTATACACAGCCGATTGGTCTCTGTATTGTCGGCGGTCTTACGACGAGTACCCTGGTCACGCTGTTTGTTATTCCGGTTATCTACTCGCTGGTCAGCAAGAAAAAGGTTGTTCAGCTGGTAAAGAATCCGGCTCTCGAAGCAGCCCTGAACGGTACGGCAGAAGCAGCAGAAGGGGGTGACAAATGATTCGTATTGAGATAATTGCAAATCAGTCTCTGGAAACGGAATTAACGGCGAGCCTTGAACAGGCGATTCCCGATTTTATGTACACGGTGATTCCGCTTGTGACCGGTCGTGGCGGCGATGCCCGTAAATTGGGAGATACCACCTGGCCGGAAACGAATGTTATCATCATTTCCTATGCGGATGACAGCGTACAGGAAAGGGTGGAAAAAGTAGTGGACTTCATAAAGAAAAAATTCCCAACTGAGGGTACGAAACTTTTTGTGATGCACGACAGATAGAAAGACTGGCTGTCCTTACCCTTGCAGTGGCGCACGGGTGGGGACAGTTTTCACGGCTTCAGCATGAGAAAGCAAAAGTGTAAAGGCAGAAGATTTCCATGCTGAGGTCGGGCCCTGAAGGGGTTTATTGACTAAGCCACGTGAAAAAACTATTATAGGCTATTGTGCTTACGCGATATGCAACTGATTCTCACGGCAAGTTAAAACAGAAGGCCGTTGTTTATACAAAAGAAGAACATCAGATACCAAAAGAAAAAATTGATAAAGACGCTTACTATGTGGTAGAACACCTCCGGGAATGCGGTTATGACGCATATATCGTAGGTGGAGCGGTGCGCGATTTGATTGTCGGCCGTTCTCCCAAAGATTTTGACATCGTAACAGAAGCAACTCCCAGCAGAATCAAAAAACTCTTCCGCAACAGCCGTATCATCGGTCGGCGTTTCCGCCTGGTGCATGTCTTTTTTGGAGAAAAGATTTTTGAGGTGAGCACATTCCGTTCAATCAAGGCCGGCAGCGTCGGAAATGAATTCGGTACCATGGACGAAGATGTACAGCGCCGCGACTTTACGCTGAATGCCCTGTATTATGACCCCATTCGCGAACAGGTGATAGACTATGTGGGTGGCGTGAATGACATCAAAAAGGCAGTGATTCGTCCTGTTATTCCTCTGGACCGCATTTTTGAGGAAGATCCGGTGCGCATGCTGCGTGCAATAAAATACAGCGTGACTACCGGCTGCAGGCTTCCCTTTGGTCTTCGCCATAAAATCCGCAAGAGCGCACATCTTCTTTCTCCCATTTCTCCATCCCGCCTGACCGAAGAAATGCTTAAAATTGTAAATGGCGGTCATGCCTGTGACATTGTGCGCGAAGCCCTGGATACCGACCTCTACATGTACCTTCAGCCTTCAGCCTGTGCCATGATGTATGCTGACAGGCATTTTGAGCGTGCCTACATGAAACATCTGCAGGAACTTGACGAAATGGTTGCCAGAGAAGGGGATGTCCGTCTTGGAAAAAAACTGACTTTCTTTGTGTATGACTTTATTGCAAGTCTTACCGACTGGAAGAAGGAAGTAGAGTCAAAATCTGCAGCAGGTGAACTTTACATGAAGACCTGGTCTCAGGTACGGAATTTTGTTCTTCCCATAAATCCTCAGCGCACGGAACTTGAGTATGCAATCCGGGATTCTCTGCGCCGTCTGGGTGTATCCATTAAAATCCCCAAAAAACTCTTTGCTGAAAGAAAGTAGTCTTACTGGGGCGGTAAAATTTTATCAACAATAATTGCAATGTCCTCAATCAGGGTGCCGGTGACTTTTTCAATCATATCGGTGATAAAGGCTTTTAGTCCGCTTGTAAATTCAATCAGCTGCTGGCCAAAGGGAATGTCAACAGTGAGGGCAAGACTGTAGCCGCTGGCATCAAAGGTGACGTTGAGTTTTTTCAGGCGGATATCCTTGTTGTACTGCTGGGTGTAGTGACTTGTCATGCGGGCAAGGGCTGCCTGTGAGATATCCTTGCGGTTTACACGGGAAAACTCAGGGCGGACGATTGATTTTTCAAACTGTTTGGTGTTTGCGGCAGGTTCCGGTGCCTCTTTCTGTTTGATAAAACGGGAAAAGAGTTTTTTCTTTGCAAGTGAAACCCTTACTGAGTTTACAAAGATTTTTGTGTAGTCTTTTTTGATTTCGTTGGAGCGTACAGGAATGATGTGTTTTCCCTCAATCATACGGCTTCGTCTGGCCTGTTCCATCTGTTCTTTTGTGGCAAGCTCTTCGATGTGGATGAATTTTTCGATGGGGGGAAGCTGAAGGCGGACGGCGATTTTTCCTGCCATTTTTTCCGATGTTCCCAGAATAAGCAGTTTTTTCAGTTTAAGCCGTCTGATTGCCCTTACGGCTTCGTCTCTTTCCTCTTTGCCGTCAAAGAGGGCAACGCGGACGGCCCCCATGTAGGTCTGCTCAAGTTTTGCCGAATGACCGGACATAATCTGGTCGTCATAGATTAAGAGTCCGTCGTCAATAATGGCCTTGATTCCGTGACGCTGGGCGACGAGTTTTGCGCGAAAACTTTTTCCTGTTCCGCTGGGTCCTACAAATGCAAAGACCTGAATCTGCTTTGGTGTGAAGCCCAGTAATTCGAGAAAATTCATCTGTACTTATTATAATCGGGAATTGAAATTTATCAAGCATTTTTCTGACATTTTTTCAAAATTTGTCGAAATGTCAGAAATAATTTCCTCCGGAAGCCCCAGGGGATTCTGACCGATTATGAGCCGGCGGGCGTGAAGGTAGAATGACTGTTCTTCCTTGATTTTCATGCCTCCGTAGGCAGTGTCGCCCAAAAGGGGAAAGCCGTGCCAGGCTGCCTGTGCACGAATCTGGTGTTTTCTGCCTGTGCTGATTTCTATCTCTGCAAGCGTAAGGGGCTTCTTGCAATATGAGCCGGAGGCGAGTGGAGTAGCGGTTGAATGTGCGCTTTTACCGGAAGTATCGTTTTCTGAAACAGTTACTGTCTTGAAAGAGTCTAAAGATGTATGATTTTTTATAATAGTATCATCCCAATTCATACTTTCTTTGAGAGACCCCTGCAGTAAGGCAAGGTATATTTTGCGAATCTTGTGAGACTGTATGGCCTGGGAAAACCACTGTGCGCCCCGCAGGCTTTGTGAAAAGACTATGATTCCTGAAGTCTTGCGGTCCAGGCGGTGAAGAGGACCGGGGCGGAATGAAAGTGATGTCATGTTTTTGTGTCTTGCCCGGTAGTCAGCCGTAACCATATCTGCCAGCGCAAGGTCACCGGCCTGTGCCTTTTGAACCGGAAGATTGTAGGGTTTGTTCAGAATCAGCAGATCATCATTTCTGAAGAGAATCATTTCCTCTGGAATTTCTTCGCCGGCGGAAGGCTCTGATGATTTTTCACTGAGCAGTACTGTGGCAATGTCTATTTCGCTGCCTTCTGCAACCCTGAAATCCGGTGAACGTTTCTTTCCGTCGACTTTTATGAGTCCTTTTCTGAGTGCGCTGTAGAGTCCTGAAAGGGATTCTTCGCTGAGGTAGCGGCGGATTATTTTGTCAAGCCGGCGTCCTTCATCGTCCTTTCCTGCGCTTACACGGGTAAAATCCATATCATTATACTAACGGGAAAAACTTTCATTTGCTACTAGACAAAAACCGTCTTTCGAATAAAATAAAGAAGAATATGGATGCTACAATTAGAGAGCAAGTTCAACTTTTTTTTTCTTCGCCGGTGTTTCTTTCCTGCATTACAAGCTGGCTGAGTGCGCAGGCTATCAAGACATGTATAAAGTTGTTCTCGGGTAAAATCCATGGATTAGGAGAGTTGTTTGAACTGCTTATCTGGCGCACGGGAAGTATGCCTTCTGCCCATTCGGCACTGGTTTCCGCCCTGTGTACGTCCATCGGCTTTCGTTCCGGGGTTGATTCAGATATTTTCATACTCTCTGCCTGTTTTTTCTTTGTAACCATCCGTGATGCACTGGGAGTCAGGCGGGCAAGCGGTATTCAGGCCCGCAAACTGAATGAAATCGGCAAGGCTCTGGATGAAAAGCAGATTTTTGAATACAAACAGATAAAGGAAGTGCAGGGGCACACCCCGCTTGAAGTCATTGTAGGCTGTCTGCTGGGCTTTTTTATTGGCATTGCATTTTCTGTGCTGTAATAATCGGGTGATTGAGGGGAAATGAAACAGCTGAAACTTCTTGCCGTCACATCGGCAATCTGTCTCATAACGGTTTTCGCATTTATTTTTTTCAGGACGGTTCCTGTAAGCCGTCTGTGGAAGGGCTATCAGGTAGTCTATGTAAAAACCCAGACTGTAACTGAGCCTCAGCTTGCCCGGATTCTTGAAGAAAACGGCTGCCGCAATGTGGTGAGTAAATCCAGCCAGCGCATCCCCGTCATATCAAATTTCAGCCCCGTACAGGTGCAGAATTCCACTTCATATCTTTCCCGCCGGGATGTCTTTTTTCATGACGAAACGAATACGGCATTTGTATTCTACGTGCCGGAAGGTCAGGATGCTGCCTTGTCCAGAGCCCTTACGGCAATCAACAGTCTGAAGAATACTCAGGCAGGCACGGACGGAAGCGCCTCATTTCCCTGGGGGAGCCCCATCGTCTGCATTGTATTTGCCATTGTCTGTCTTGTCTTTGCAAAGAATAAACTGACCTTTGCCGCATCTGCATTTTTTATGGTCTGCTTTTCATTCAGCCGCCCCCTGTACACGGTGAGCGCTGCCGTATGTCTTTCCCTCTACGGATTTTTTATGTTCCAGAAGATTTGGGGAAGACGGGCTTTTGCTGCCGGTCTGGCATCTCCTCTTTTTGCAATCTGCCTGCTTTCTCCAGTTCTGCTGCTCTTTCTTTCAGCTCCCCTCAGTGCTCTCTTTTATACGCTTTCCCTTCTGGCCGCTTTTTCGGCAGTTCTGCTTGTGGATGTCGTAAAAAGCATGTATGCTGAACGCTATGAGCATTACCGTTTTAACCCGGTGATGATAAGAAGCGCGCGTTTTATTCCGCTTGTAGAAAAAAAAGAAGTGAAGGTTATCCTTCTTCTTATCCTGTCAGTCATAATCATGCTGCTGCTTTCTTTTGCGGGAAGCCGACTTGCTTCTGTTACTGTGGATACTTCTCGCCCGGCTCTTCCGTCTCCTGTAGTTGGAAAAACAGCCCTTCCTGATCTGGATGATTTTATGAACTGGAGCTGGAACACGATTACCTTTCCGTACCGCAGGCTTACCGATGATATTCCTCAGGTTCCCGTGGACGGAGATTCCGTAAGCATGCCGGTCTATGAAGAAACAGGCGGTCGTATCGTACAGAAAGAAGAGACGGCTTTTGTCTTTAACAGCGGCTTCAGGAATAAAGTCTTTGACACAGTGAGGGATTTGAACTATCCGGCACTGGAAAAGATGATGCTCAGACAGGGAAAAGATGCCCGTTACTCCTATGCAAGGGGTGGAACTTCTTCAGGTGAACGTTTTGGAACGATACTCCTGTTTCTCTTCCTGCTTTTTCCTGCGGGAATAATTTTGTATTTTGTAGTGATTAAGAGGGGTTATGGCATCAGTTTCTGATTTTGTATCTGAAGACAAAGGCGCATTCTCTGTTACGGTGAATGGCTTTGTGCCCCGTACGGCATATGTTCCTTTTAATCAGGGCGACAGCGCAGCAGAAGTTCTCGTAAATGAAGGCGATCATGTCCTGGAAGGGCAGACTATCGCAAAGGGTAAGGACAGTTCTGTACAGGCGACAATTCCCGGTATCGTAGAATCAATTTCGGTGGTTCAGTTCCCGGACGGCAGGCAGGGTAAGGCTGCAAAAATCAATCTTGGCGGAACCTTTTCCTATGTTGGAAAAAAACACGGCAAGGTAAACTGGCAGTCTTTTGACGCTTCAACCATTCTCCTGATGATGGCGGAAAAAGGTCTTGTAAATACATTTGAAGGCTGTGAGTCCCTGTCAGGACAAATAAAAAAACTTCATGCCAAAAGTGCCCGCATTCTGGCAGTCAGACTTTTTGACGATGATCCCAGCCGTGTGACGGAACGCTTTATTGCCCAGGAATATCTGAAAGAAATCGTGGAAGGCTCTGCGGTAATTGCTAAGGCGATGAAAGCAAATGGTGTTGTTTTTGTGTATGATTCAAAAATGGCTCTTGATCTTTCTGATGACCAGAAAAGCCTTTTTCCCATGCCCATGACAAACTGCGGCGTTTCCGTAGAAAAGTATCCTGCCGGCTTTGCCCATGATATCGCTTCTTCCGTCAAAAAGATGGATGCGGGAGCCCCCTTTGCAGAAATCGGAAACAGGGACCTTTACATTGATGCCATGACCGCGCTTGCCGCTTATAATGCTGTTGTGCTTTCAATCCCCCTTATGGAACGCTTTGTTCATGTGACCGGCGACTGTCTGAATGCCGGTGCAATTATGAAGGTAAAAATCGGTACTACCATGGGTGATCTGGCAAAACAGTGCGGCTGGTTTAAGCAGCAGCCTGCAAAAATCGTTGTGAACGGCATTGTTACCGGCTTTTCGGTAAGCAGTCTTTCCATTCCGGTAACAAAACTTGTAAAATCAGTGGCATTTTTACCGGCAAAAAAAGCCCTCCGCCAGTATGATGAGCAGTGTATTGGCTGCGGTGACTGCCGCAAGATTTGTCCTGTTGGACTCTATCCTGATATGCTTTTCCGCTCCTTCCAGCACGGTCGGGATGGAACGGAACTGGAAAAACAATATGCGGCTACCAGTCTGCTCTGTACTAACTGTGCGCTTTGTAATGCGGTGTGTCCTTCACGCCTGCCCTTAAGTGAAACTGCAATGCTGCTTAAAGGAATTGATGATGAAAAATAAGTTTGAAGCAGTAAACCTGCATCCTTTTTCATACCTTTCTCCTTCGGTGCATACGAAAGTCTATGTAATGCTGGCTATGCTGCTTCCTCAGATTTTCATGCTCTTCTGGACAAAAAGCTGGTCTTCGCTCTGGATAATTCTGAGTGCAAGTGCCGCATCTTTTGCGGTAACCGGCATCGACACATTCTTTAAGAAAAACCGTGTCTTTGACTGGCTTTCTGCATTTGCCCGGGGAATCATCATCGGTTTTCTGATTCCGTCCACCTATCCGCCGGTTTCAGTCTTTTTTGTAGCTTTCTGCGTGCTTTTGGTTACCAGGTATTTTCTGGGCGGATTTATGCACTCCTGGGTCAATCCGGCTGCCCTTACGGTCGCAGTCTGCTGGCTTTTGAGTACCCATCTTTTCCCTGCCTTTTCCCTCCAGGTTACCGATTTGCAGGGAAAAAATGCCGCACTTATGCTGATTCAGAACGGAAATATTCCCCTTATCCCTCTGGATGCAAGAATTACGGCTTTTTTTAACAATACAATTTTTTCTTTTTTTGGCGTTTCAATTCCGGAAGGATATGTTTCCCTTTTGTGGGATTCTCATTCGGTGATTCCGGCTTTTCGCTTTAACGTTCTTACGCTTGCCGCTTCAATAGTCTTTATTTCTTTTGATATTTTCAGTGCCCTTATTCCGGCAATATATCTTGTAGTCTATTGCTTTCTGGTTCGCTTTCTGGCACCGGTCTTTTACAGCGGCATGATGGGGCAGGGAGATATGCTTCTTGCACTCTTTACCAGCGGAACCCTCTTCTGTACGCTCTTTTTGCTGCAGTGGTATGGTACGACGCCAGTTACGGCTACGGGAAAAGTCTGCTATGGATTTCTTGCAGGAGTAGTTGCTTTCTTTGTTGTCGGCGTTGGTGATTCCGGTGCAGGTTCGGTATTTACCGTGCTTGTGATAAATGTAATTTCGCCTATCATTCACGGGGTAGAGATGGCGTCGGAACAGCATTATCTTCACGCTGTGCTGCTGCCCAGAGTACAGTCCTTTAAGGATGGTCAAAATGCCTAATACAAACATGAAAGAAATTGCAAAAAAATACGGAATCTTTTTCGGCTTTCTCTTTGGCATGTCCGCACTTCTTATTGTTTTTATCCTTCTTGCCCACGGTTCCTGGAAGAGGGGGCTTGCCCAGACCGTGCAGGATGGTCTGAACAGATATCTGCCTGATTCCTATGTAGTGGCTGAATCTCATGATATTGCCTCCACGGTCTCTACGGGGGCAGCAGTCTTTTCTCTTAAGCCGCGAAATGCAAATACGGCGGAACTGACCGTTTATTGTGTACTGCAGCGCATTCCGACTCTGATAGGACCTCAGCCCGCTATGTTTTTGTACAGTCAGCGTCATGGCGTTCGTTTTGTCGGCTATGCCACGGATGCAGGAAAGGCGGAGCATATTCTGAACTCTGATGTAGGGAAGTCCATTATTTCCTATTGGCAAAGCCAGGTACCGGAAATACTTGAAAAGGCTGGTGTTCTATGAAAGATAAAAATGTATATTTCTTCGTTGCGGCGGCTCTGGCCATTATTGTTCCAGTTCCGGGACGCTTTGCATACGGACTTCTGATGCTTCTGCTCTTTAATATCCAGAATGTAACGGGAGTGCTCTTCTGTCATCTGATTGCCTTCTTTAAGCTTGAGGACCTGAAGAATTCTCTTGTTGCCATAGAACTGATTGCGGTGACTATCCTTTACAAGCAGCTGCTGGTTCTCTTGTGTCCGGTAGCGGCATTTTCGCTGGGCTTCCTTCTTTATCTCCCGGCCCTGTCTTCCGTTATCGTGGAGTTTTCATTTAAGGATAACAGCCTGTCTCTTTCTGAAGATTTGCGGAAGAATTGTATCAGAAACCTCATCTTTTCCGTGGCGGCCCTTGTTGTTTTCCTGCTGAGGGATATTATCGGCTTTGGAACCATAACTTTCCCCGTCTGGAATAGAATTGCGACCTTCCACTTTGTACAGTCATCTCATGCCACCTATGCGAGTGCCTTTATCGCTACAGTGCCCGGCGCATTTGTGATTGTTGCACTGATTCTCTTCTGCTACATCTATGCAAACAGGCAGTTCAATCGTATCGAACGGAGCGGAGGTAATGTATGATTGTCAGTACCATTCTCTACTACGTCCTTTCAGCCTCAGTTTTTCTCCTTTACGGAGTGGGGCTTTCAAATCTTGTTTCCCAGAGCGATAATTACGGCTCATTCATGCTCACCTGCATTAAAGCACTTATTACCAGTACCACAACAGTGCTGGTTTCTTATCTGATTGTGAATGCGCTTTTAGCTCCCGTTCATCTTTCTGAACTTTATCCCCTGGTGACGGTAATCGTCTTTGTCATTTTTTCTGCAGTTATCGAGGTCTTTATTGGAATCGGTCTGCAGAATTCAATTACGGAATTTGGCGTACCGCTTTTGTGCGTACTTCTTGCCCTGAATGAAGCAAGGTCTATCGGCTATGCCTTTATCATTGTATCTGCCTGTGTCATGGCTTTTTATGTGCTTTTTGGCATTCAGCTTGCCATGCGCAACCGCTTCAGTATGTTTGCACCGTCGCTGGGGCTCCGCGTATACAGTCTGATTTTGATTTCCTTTGCCATCGTCCTGATTGCACTTTCTGCCTTTAATGTGTCATGGATCAGGTATCTGGAGGCTGCACAATGATTCTGGCTATTTTTCTTTTTGTCGTTTTTTTGATTATAGCAAGCGTATTCCTCTTTTTCTTTTTCTGCTTTTTTGTTCCTGCGCTTAAATCCAAGTATTACGGCGTATCGGCCATCCTTTCTACTGAAAAAAATGTGACCTTTGAGCCTGACGCGGACGAAGCCATTGCCGCAAATCCTCATAAACAGGCACTTGTAACAACGGCAGAAAAAAATGAGACTGACCGGCGCATGCACTATACCGGCTTAAAAAGCTGTGCCGTATTCAATCAGTCTTATGGTTCTGAATACAACAACTACTATGGCTGCATTGGATTTGGTGACTGTATGAAAGTCTGCCACCAGAATGCCATTCAGATTGAGAAGGGGGTAGCGGTTGTGACGGATATCTGTGACGGCTGCGGAGAGTGCCTTACTTCCTGTCCGGTAAACTGCATTTCACTGGTGGAAAAAAATGCCGGAAAATCAACGCTTCCCGCAAAAAAGCACTTTAAATTTTGGCGAAGCTGTTATAAAATGATAGGACAAAGGAGTTAAACGTACAAAGGTTGCTGCAGGGTGGGGCGCGACACTTGGATGATTTTCAGTTATGAAAGTGTTGCATGTCTGCATGGTAATTAGAGCCAGTCTGTCCGGAAGGGAACTTCCCGATGTTCTGGAAGACAAATATCAGCGTCTCTACAAAAAACTCATATCCTTCCTGTACGCAAACTCATCGTATAAACTCACTTTTTCTTTTCCCGGTCAGTTTTTTTCATGGATTTCAAAAAAGCATCCTGAATTCATTCAGCTGTTAAAAGAACTTGTTTCCCGCAAGCAGATTGAAGTGCTTGGTGGCGGCTATTACAATCCTGTATTCCCCCTGCTTTTGCCCATGGACAGAAGCGGTCAGATTGAAATGTATGGCTCTGAGTTGAGCGGGGTACTGGGAAAGCGTCCCCGAGGCATGATGGTTTACGCTTCCGTCTGGGACAGTTCTCTTATTTCCAGCCTTTATGGAAGCGGCATGGAGTATGTCCTGCTGGATAATTCCCTCATTCCCCAGTCAAAAAGACAGTTGCTTCCTCTTCTGGTAACGGAACAGGGGAAATCTGTAAAAGTACTGCCTTTCTTCCATGAGGGCGGTTCTGCTCCGGCTCATGAAGATCCTGACACCTATCTTTCGCTCCTGAAAAAACAGGCTGAAAAAGTCTGCAAAAAGAACACAGAATATGCTGATGAAGAAAGAACTGCCTGTATTGTATTTGACTCAGACCGTTTTTTACAGCTCTTTGAAGAAGGCTGGATTGAAAACCTCTACAAAAAGGCTCAGGAGTCTTATGGGGAGTCAATTACTTTTACATATCCTCAGGAATACCTTCATAAGCACACAAGGCTGATTCCGGCATATATCGCACCCGGCATTCAGTCTGATATTGCCCAGTGGGGACTTGTTCCCTATATGCCTCTGGAAAACAAAACCGGCTATCCGGTGACTATATATGATTTTCTTTCTACCTATCCCCGGAACCATGCTCTTTACGACCGTATGCTTTATATCGGCATGCTGATTTCCAACTGCCACGGGGATAAAGCCCGCAAGAAACTTGCCCGGGAAAAACTTTGGCAGGCTCAGACGGGAAACGCTTTTGTCTGTGACCCTGAGGGAATTTTTGCCAGCAATGCCATCCGTCAGAATGCCTACCGTGCCCTTACTGAGGCCGAAAAAATTATCCGTGACTGCCTCCCTGCGGGAAAGTCATTTACTGAGTCCGTAACGAGTTATGACTACAATGCTGACGGAACTGACGAATATATCTGTCAGATGCAGTCTTTTGATGCCTGCATTTCTCTGCGGGGCGCAAGTATTACCGAACTTGACATCATGCATAATACGGGAAACTATGCGGACAATTTAAAGCGTATAGAAAAATTTGACCGGGTAGATGATCATTATGAGCGCGGTCTCTTTGTTGAGCATCTTTTTACCCGGGATGAGGTAAAGGATTATAACAAGGGTCTCCCGACGGGAAGCGGCATTTTTTCTCAGGTTTCCTTTACCCAGACAGGCTTTGATAAAAAACGTCATGAAATTAAATTGACCGGATTGGGTGAGTATTCGGCCCTAAAACTGCCTGTATCTCTCAGGAAAAACTACATTATCAATTCAAACGGATTTACCGTTCAGTATATCCTTAAAAATGAAAGTCCTCTTGCCCTCAAGGCTGCTCTGGTTGTGGAATCAAATTTTGCTCAAACTGATTTTTCCAGTGCTGACTGCAACAGTTACAGCGTTGAAGTGATTGCAGGCGGGGAAAAGAACAATCTGGATGCAATCACCGCTCCGGAATGCATGCACGACATTTCCTTCATGCAGATTACAGATACAGCGAACGACATTTCTTTTGTCTATGAGCCCAACGAAGATGCAGATATAACCTGTATGCCCCTTTATTTCCATCGTCCTCAGCCTCAGAATGGTAATCTTCAGGTTGCAGGAACGACTTTCCTTGTTTCTCTCTGCTGGAATGTGGAACTGGCTGCCGGCATGGAAATGGAAAAGACAATCAATTTTACGATTATCACACCCAAACGGAGAAAGCGTGGAAAAAAATCCGCTTCAAATCCCGCTGAGCCACAATAATTTTATTTGCAAATATTACACTATGGATTTATAATTACATGAGAGAATATTTTTCAGCGAAAGTGCTGACCAGGAGAATTTATGGACAAAAAATCAATTGAAAAACCCCGCGTTCTTGCAATCATTCTGGGTGGCGGAAAAGGAACCCGTCTGTACCCCCTTACAAAAGAACGCTCAAAACCCGCTGTTCCTTTCGGCGGAAAGTATCGTATTGTTGATATCCCCATTTCAAACTGTATCAATTCCGGTTATCGCAAGATATATCTCTTGACGCAATTTAACAGTGCTTCGCTGCACATGCATATTTCAAATTCCTACAATTTTGACCGCTTCAGCCAGGGATTTGTAGAAATTCTTGCTGCTGAACAGACTCTGGAACATTCGGGCTGGTTTGAAGGAACTGCAGATGCTGTCCGTAAGAACATGGCACATTTCCGCTCACAGAATCCTACCCATTACATTATTCTTTCCGGTGACCAGCTTTACCGCATGGATCTGGAAAAATTCATGGAATCTCATGTACAGAGCGGTGCAGACATTACCATTGCAACAACAGCGGTAAACCGCCACGACGCAAGCGGCTTCGGTATCATGAAGATTGATGCACAGCACCGCATTACCGAATTCAAGGAAAAGCCAAAGCCGGATGCAGATATTTCTGACTGGAAAATCCCTGCAAATGCCCGCGGCGACCTTCCTGCAGAAAAAGAATTCCTTGCTTCTATGGGTATTTACATCTTCAACGCAAAAGCTATGGAAGAAATGCTGGACAATGAGTATACGGACTTTGGTAAGGAAATCATTCCTATGTCTCTCAAGACCAAGAAGGTTAATTCTTACATCTTCAACGGTTACTGGGAAGACATCGGTACAATCCGCAGTTTCTATGACGCAACACTCGACCTCACAAAGGTAAATCCGCCCTTTAACTTCTATGATGTTGATGCGCCCATTTACACCCACATGCGCAACCTGCCGCCGCCTAAGGTAAACGGTGCTCCTCATATTCAGGACAGTTTGCTGACGGAAGGCTGTATCATTTCAAATGCAAAGGCAATCAATAATTGTGTCATCGGTGTACGTACCCTTATCGAAAGCGGCACTGAACTGAACGGTGTCATTACAATGGGTGCTGACTTCTACGAAAGCACAGAGCAGAAAGAAGACAATGGTCGCGAAGGCCGTCCCAATGTCGGAATCGGCAAAAACTGTGTAATCTCACAAACCATCATCGATAAGGATGCCCGCATCGGCGACAACTGCCGCATCAATGTGGACGGCAACAAATACGAAGACGGAGACCACGGAACATTCTACATCTCTGACGGCATTGTTGTTATCCGTAAGGGTGCCGTAATTCCGTCTGGAACAGTAATCTAATCCTCTTTATTTAAAGCGGAGAAAATCATGCCGGATTCAATGTACGATCGTTTAGGAGATATGTTAAGCGATGCACTTGAGTCCGGCAATTTTTTTGCAGAAGAAAAGAATCAGAAGGACAAAACTCAGGAAGAAAAGAGCCGGAAAGAAGCGGAGACAAATCAGTCCCCTGACAGGGAGAAAAGTGCAAATCAGTTCCATGACAGGGAGGAGAGTGCAGGTCAGACGAAAAAAACTGAGAAAATCTCTGGACGGCGGCCAAAAAAACTGTCACCCGCAGAGCAGTCTGCACTGAAAACTCTTGGGCTTGATGAAAACGCATCTCTGGAAGAAGCAAAAAAAGCCTATCGCGAAAAACTCAAATACTATCATCCTGACCGCCATGGAGATAATCCTGTCCTCCAGAAAGTAGCCCGTGAAAAAACCCGTCTGGTGCTTGAGTCATGGGAAATCCTCAGCTCATTTTTTGAAAAATAAATTACTGATTGCCTAAGCCTCCTCTTTTCTTTATAATTGCATGTTATGAATAGAAGACTTATCACATCAGCTTTACCATATGTAAATAATATTCCTCATTTGGGAAACCTCATTCAGATGCTTAGTGCGGATGTATTCGCACGTTTTTGCCGCAGTCGTGGCTATGAAACTATGTATGTATGCGGTACTGATGAGTATGGAACTGCAACAGAGACCAGGGCCTTACAGGAAAATAAGACTCCCCGCGAATTGTGCGACTATTATTATGCAATCCACAAGGACATTTACCAGTGGTTTGATATTGCCTTTGATAAATTCGGCCGTACTTCAAATGAAGAATGTACTGAAATTACCCAGTCAATCTTCAATGACCTTGATAAAAACGGTTATATTTCAGAACATACTTCAAAGCAGCTTTTCTGCCCCAAGTGCAATATGTTCCTGGCAGACCGCTATGTAGACGGTGAGTGCCCCAAGTGCCATGCTACCGACGCCCGTGGCGACCAGTGTGATTCCTGCGGTACTCTGCTTGATCCTACTCAGTTGCTTAACCCCCGCTGCCATACATGCGGTTCAACGCCGGAAGTAAGGGAAACAAAGCATCTCTATATCAATCTTCCAAAAATTGCTCCCCAGCTTGAAGCATGGATGGAAAAAGTGAGCAAGGAAGGCAAGTGGAGTGCAAATGCAATCCAGATGACTAAGGCATGGATTCGCGACGGTCTGAATGAACGTGCCATTACCCGTGACCTCAAATGGGGAATTCCGGTACCCAAGGCCGGATATGAAAATAAAGTATTCTATGTGTGGTTCAATGCTCCTATCGGCTATATGTCAATTACCAAACAGCTTGCCGATGAAATGAAGGCTGCGGGCAAACCCACATTCGACTGGAAAAAGTGGTGGCTTCCTTCTGAAAGCGAAGAAAAAGCAGACGGAGAACTGAAACTCTTCCAGTTTATCGGAAAAGATAACATTCCTTTCCACACAGTTGTATTCCCCTGTTCAGAAATCGGTACAGGCCGGGATTATACAAAGCTTTTCCATATGTCTTCAACTGAATTCCTGAACTACGAGGACGGCAAGTTCTCCAAGAGTAAGGGAGTAGGTGTTTTTGGTTCTGATGCAAAAGAAAGCGGTATTCCTGCAGATGCATGGAGATTCTACATTTATTACAATCGTCCGGAAAATCAGGACTATCAGTTTACCTGGAAGGACTTTCAGGAAAAATATAACAAGGAACTGATTGGTAACCTGGGAAACCTTGTAAACCGCACACTTCTTTTCATCAATAAAAACTATGATGGAAAAATCCCTGCCGGAAAAAAGGATGAAGCCTTGTGGGCAGAGGTTCTGGAGCATGAAAAAAAGGCTACCGAATATCTTGAATGGGCGGAATTAAAAGACGCATTCCATGAGATGTTTGCCATTTCCGACATCTGTAATAAAGCATTCCAGGCTGCAGAACCATGGAAGAACATCAAAACAGACAAGAGCATTGCTGACAATGTACTCTACAATCTGGCTTACGTCATAAAGGATTTGATGATTATGATGCAGCCTTATCTGCCTCAGTATACCCAGATTGTAGCCGGCTATCTTGGTCACACAATTTATGACGCTCATTACGGAAAAGATGCAAAGCTGGGCAGCCTGCGCTGGGAAGATCTTGGCAAGATGGAAGGTCTGGATCAAATCGGTCAGACTTCAGTCTATTTTACTCCTCTGGACAACAAGACCTGTGATTCTTTCAGGGCAAAGTTTGCCGGAAAGCAGGAGACTTCTGAAAAGAAAGAGAAAAATCAGAAAAAACAGGAGAAAAAGGCTGAGCCCAAGGAAGAAAAGCCGACTCTTACTCCTGAAGAACAGATTGCTTTCTTTAACCAGAATATTGAACTGCTCGTTGCAAAAATCGTAGATGTAAAGCCTAATCCGGATGGTGACAAACTTTTCATTGAGACGATGGATGACGGAAGCGGAAAGCCCCGCACAATTCAGTCTGGACTGCGAAAGTATCTGACCGAAGCCGACTTGCTGGGAAAACATGTCGTTATTGCGGCAAACCTGGCACCCCGTAAAATGCGTGGTGTAGAAAGCTTCGGCATGCTCCTTGCAGGTGACTATAAGGATGCAGACGGTAAAGAATGTGTGGAAGTGCTTGATGCTTCATGGGCTGCTCCTGGAACAAAAATCGTCCTTGAAGGTGCAGATGTAAATGCCGTTAAAAAGGCAGAGATTTCAGGTGATGATTTCTTCAGCGTTTCTATTGAGGCAAAGGACGGTCTGGTTCAGATCGGCGGAAAAAAACTTCTCGCTGATGGAAAGCCAATTACTACCGTTCACGCCCGTAATGGTGAAATCGGCTGATGGCAAAGCATTTTCAACAGTCAGCCCTGTGGGTTCAGTTTAAATGTGCCCACGGCTGGTCTTGCCTTACTCACAAGGATGTTTCTGTACTTGTACGCACATTTCGTCTGGGATTTTTTAAGGTTTCCCTTGCCTATGTGCCCCTTGCTCCTGAGCCGGATTTCAGCAGGCCGGTACCCAGGGCGGGAAAAGATATCGCCTACATCAAGCAGCTTGACGCTTTTAGCAGTGAATTAAAACCCCTGCTGCCAAAGCACACGCTCTGCATCCGTTATGACCTTCCCCTTGATTATGCGACGGTTTCTGAGCGGGATGATTATAACGCTTCTGTCCCGGACATGGCTCTTCTTTCTAACACTAATATCAAAAAATCCCGGGTAGATGTACAGCCACCAGACAGCGTTCTGCTGGATATTTCCCGGAGTGAAGAAGAAATCCTTGCCGCAATGAAAAGCAAGTGGCGCTATAATGTCCGCTATGCCCAGAAACATGGCGTAAGTGTCAGAAAAATTACGGCTCTTGACCCTGATTTTCTGCATGAGTTGGATTCATTTTATTCCCTTTATAAGACAACAGCTGCCCGTGACGGCATTGGCATTCATCCCCTGAGTTATTACAGGGATTTGCTTGAACGCGGGGCAAAAGATGACTCCCAGGCGGATGTTTCCCTTTACATCGCAAGCCATGAGGGAGAAGACCTTGCGGCAATTATCACTTTATGCATGGGGTCAGAAGCGGTATATCTCTACGGCTGTTCCTCAAATGAAAAGCGAAATCTCATGCCCAACTATCTGATTCAGTGGACGGCAATCTGCGATGCAAGAAAATTCGGCTGTAAAGTCTATGATTTTTACGGTATTCCGCCTACAGATGATCCGGCACATCCCATGCATGGCCTTTATCTGTTCAAGACAGGCTGGGGTGGTGCAGAAGTTCATCGTCCGGGCAGTTTTGACATACCTCTGAGCCGCCTGTATACTATGTATATTTTTGCCGAAAAACTGCGTGCTTTCTGGCATAAAAAAGTAATGAAAAAAATACGCGGCCGCTAAAATTTTACTTGTACGATATTTATTCTCTGTGATATACTAGGATATATGAAATCAGACGTATGTAAACTTAACAATGATACACTTTCTCTGCAGAATGCACTGAAAGAAGCGGAAAAAATTGCCGTATACAATGAATTTGATGCAAAGCAGTCTGGCCGTCTGCGCTTGCTTGCAGAGGAATTGATTGGTATGGTGCCGTCCTTGCTTGAATATGCAGATGGTGATTTCTGGATTGAAAGTGAAGGCAAAAAAATCGAACTCCACGTTTCCCTGACGCCAAGTCAAATTCTTGGTTCAGAAAAGCGGGAAAGACTCCTTGCTGTCTCAACAAGCGGGAAAAATGCCGCCGCAGTTGGCATTATGAATAAAATCCGCATTGCGGCAGAAATGATGCTCCTTGATTATGCGGAAGTTTCTGCATCGCTTCCGGCAACCCATGATTTTTATGCTCTCGGAATGTCTTCCGCCGCTGTTTTTCCCAATGCTGCATGGTCTTTACAGGCATATCGTGCTAAGGCAGAAAAAGAAAAAGACGAAAAGTGGGATGAGCTTGAAAAATCAATCATCGCCAATATCGCTGATGACGTCCTGGTAGGAATCAAAGGATCAGAAGTCGATATCATCGTCAAAAAGGTGTTTTAAAAGAATGAGTTCCCTCGTAAAAAAGCCTCTGTTCTTTCTTGCATGTATCCTCATGGTTTTCTCTTGTCTTTCATGTTTCAGGCAGAAGAAACCGACGATGACTACAAGACTGGTAACGGATGGTCCCGGAATCAACGACCGCTCTTTTAATGCCGCTGCATGGGAAGGTATGCTGGCTTTTTACGGTGATGAACGGGGTGAAGAAGAGGGATTTGGCGTATATTATGATGTTGTTCCCTGCCGTGAAACAGCACAGGGGGTATCGGTTCTTCGTCAGGTTGCAATGGACGAGCCTGATTTAATTATCAGTACGGGTTTTGTTTTAGAAAAGGCTATAGCGTATGTAGCACCCATGTTTCCTGACCAGCGTTTTCTTTGTATAGACTGTAATGTAGAAAATGCCTCAAACGTGCTGAATTTCATGTTTGCTGCGGAAGAAGGTTCCTATCTGGTAGGTGTTGCAGCGGCTCTTCAGGCTCAGGAAGAAGGTGTTCAGAATCCCAATTTCGGATTCATTGGTGGAGTAAGGGGAGCTATCATTGAAGATTTTGAAGTAGGCTACATAGAAGGAATCAGATCTATTTTCCCTGATGCTACTGTATATGAAAGTTATATTGAGGACTGGGAAAAGCCCGAACTTGCGGCGAAAGTTGCAAAGAAATGGTATGATGATTACGAAGTCTATGCCATATTTTCTGCTGCCGGTGCATCCGGTAACGGTACTATAGCTCAGGCAGTTGCCCGCAGAAAACAGGGTAAAAATGTGTGGGCTATCGGTGTAGACCGGGATCAGTTTGAAGAAGGCTACTACGGTGTTGAAAAATCAGCGGTACTCACATCTATGATAAAGCGTGTTGATATTGCCGTAACCTATGGACTTACCCGTGCAAATAAAGGAACCTTTGTTACCGGTACTATGGTACTGGGACTTAAGGAAGGGGCAGTGGGATATACCACTACCAATCTGGATTTGGCTTCCTCTGTACAGAAAAAACTGTCAGGCATAATGGCAAGCATTATTACGGAACATATAAAAGTATACAGCGTCCGGAACAATGCAAGGGAAGCATATAAGATTCTTCAGTCGGTGGTTGTGCAATGAAATTACGTCGATTTTTTTCCGTACTGGGGTTAAAATTACTCGGAGGCGCAATTTCTTTTGGTGTCCTTCTGTTTGTTTTCCTTACTGTCATCGGCTACCGGCATTTTAAGAAAGTCTTCGAAAATCAGTATAACCTTACCACTATGGAATTTGCCTACATAGCGGCATCTTACATCGATGGCGACATGATTGATGACTATGTTAATTCCCAGTATAAGGATCAGGCCTGGCACGACATATATGCAAAACTGAATGAAGTGGTTAATGTTGCCGACCTGCAGGCGCTGATGGTTTCAGTTCCAGATACTGCCCGCTATAACCTTCAGGAATATGTCTTTCACTGTGTAAATGCGCGTCTTGCAGATAAAGTCCGTGTATTCAGTCTTGGTGAGCCGGAAATGCTTACAAATCTGGACAGAAGGACACTGGTAAACATGAAAAAACTCATGCTTCTTGGTCGTGCCTATACGGAATATACATATACCAATGAAGATGGCGACAGAAAAAGCATGTTCTTTGGCTCAAGCAGCGGTCATGCTACCACAGCCATTCCAATCAGAGACTCATACAATAATGTTGTTGCCATGCTCAGCGTTGAAAAATCAATGGATGAAGTTCTGGCACTGCAGAAGGACTATCAGGCGACCATCTTTTTTGCCGGACTTATAATATCGCTTGTCTTTATCATTCTCTATGGTGTTTCACTTTGGTATTCTGTCATTCGTCCTGTAAGCGTCATCACTCAGGAAACTGAATTCTTTGCCCAGAACAATAAACTGTCTGGCCTCATCAAAAAGATTCGCAATCACGATGAAATGGGAAGTCTTGCTCACTCAATTGAAACTATGAGTGAGGATATCAATAATTACATCACAAAACTCACCTCCGTGACGGCAGAAAAAGAACGCATCAGTACCGAGCTGAATGTTGCAACGAAAATTCAGGCTGACATGTTGCCCAAGACCTATCCTGCCTATCCGGAAAGAAGTGACTTTGACTTATCTGCAAGCATGGATCCTGCAAAGGAAGTTGGCGGTGACCTTTATGACTACATGCTGCTGGACGATGATCATCTGATGATGGTGGTTGGTGATGTATCCGGAAAGGGAGTTCCTGCGGCCCTCTTTATGGTTGTTGCCAAGACTCTGCTGGCCTCTCATTCAATACAGCGGCTTTCTCCGGCCGAAATTTTTTCTGCAACCAATGATCAGCTTTGTAAGGGAAATGAAAGCGGTTTGTTTGTTACCTGCTGGCTGGGAATCCTGACTTTCAGCACTGGGGAACTGCGTTTTGTCAATGCGGGTCATCCGTATCCTGTCCTTTACCACGATGGTGAATTCTCATACGTAAAGACAAAGCCTAATTTTGTTTTGGGTGGTATGGAAGGTCTTCCTTATACAGAACATTCCATTACGATGAAAAAGGGCGACCGTCTGCTGGTCTACACGGATGGTGTTACGGAAGCCACCGACGCAAATGAAGAACTCTTTGGTGAAGACAGACTTCTGGCGGCAATGCCGGGAACAGAAAAACTCAGTGCTCCCGAAACACTTGTAGAGGTGCGGAAAAAGATTGATGCATTTGTCGGTGAAGCGGAACAGTTTGATGATATTACTCTGCTTGATTTTATTTGGAAATAGGCGATAAAAAACATGCATAAAATCTATAATCTTATTGCGGAACTTTGTTCATATGTTATCAGTTCCTGTACAGAAGATTTTTTCGTTAAATACAGCTGCATATCCCGAAGCGAAAAAGAAAGAATTTACGCACTTATTGATACTCATGTGACTGGACTTTTTTCTGAAGATAAGACTATTGTACAGCTGCAGCAGACAGATTTGACCGAAGGCTTTCTTTCATCCCTTTATGCTTTTTCCAAAAAGATAAAAAAAGAAAAGGATTTTTTTGCCATTGTCGGACTTACACAGGTTCTTGATGATTCTCTGGAAACGGTTCTCCGGGCACAGACTGCAGAATTTCAGAAAGATGATTTTTCCGTTGTGCTGAATACAAACCGTGAAGCGACAGGCATTGGTCTTTTACCCCGCTGTTCATGTATCTGGGAGCGTAAGCGCCGCCTTTCCCACTATTACAACCGCATGGATAATTTTCTTTTCAACCTGCTGCTGATGGAAAACACAATTCTTGGCGAGCTGATTGACAAGCATTTTTTCCTGCCTCAAACGCTTTTTCCTCATTTTACAGAAAGAGGAGCCCTCAAAATTGCGGCGACACCCCTCAGACGGGAGCCGCATTTTTCTATCTCAATGTATGACAAGGATAAGGTTCAGTATTTTAAGGTAGATTACGACGATTTTGACTTTACGGAAGATAATGAACTGTTATGGAGCAAAATTCTGACTGCCGGTAAAAAAGGCAGCGATATTATTGTTTTTCCTGAAATGCTTGGAAATCCTGATATGGAAAGTTTTATCACAAAGCGCATTCAAGCTCTTTCCCCTCAGGAGCAGGAAAAAATTCCGTCTCTTATTGTTTTACCCTCATTCTGGAAGGAAAACCGCAATACCGTTTCCATTCTGGACAATCACGGAACAATTGTGTGCCGTCAGGGCAAGCAGAATCCTTTCAGGGTAGAGCAGGATGGTACCGGATATCTTGAAGGAATCAATTCCAGCCTTGTTGTAAATATTTTTCATTATGAAGGTATTGGCAGAATGGCCATCCTTATCTGCAAGGACTTCCTTACGACAAAATATATGGAACAGCTTATGCGGTGTTTTAAGCTGACCCTGATTATTGTTCCCTCTTTTTCAACCGGTTCCTATGATTTCCGTCAGTCCTCCGACTTGTGTGCACATGATGACTGCAATGTAGTATGGATCAATACCTGTGCGGCAATGGAAAAAGGAAAAGAAGCAAACTTTGAAAACATCGGCTATGTAAGGAAACGTACTTCCCGCAATGATGATGAGGCTCAAAGGCTGAGTAAAATGCCTGCGTGTTCAGGAGCCTTTACAAATTCCTGCCCCCATGACTGTCTTTTCTACGAGACAATTAAGGGAGTATAGATAGTTATCCGCCTATATCGCAATAAAACTTCGTTAGAAGCTCATTTGATTCTATACAAAGAGTCGTAAATACTGTATGATGATAACCGCATAAAAAAAAACTTATGTATAAATACTGCAGAAACTGCAGTAATTGTAATAAAACGGAGATCAAAAAATGAAAGAGATTTCATCATTATTAGGTTACAGAGATTCGATACGCGTAATTGATGCTACTTTGCGTGACGGCGGTTTGTGCAATGATTTTTACTTTACAGATTCATTCGTTAAAGATTTGTATCAGGCAAATCTTGATGCTGGTGTAGATTATATGGAAGTCGGCTATAAGGCTTCCAAAAAAATGTTTGACGTTAAGAAATTCGGCAAATGGAAGTTTGCAGATGATGACGATATTCTGAAAGTCATCGGTGAAAACAGCGAAAAGAAGATTAAACTTGCTGCAATGGCAGATGTTGGTCGCTGCGATTTCAGGGAAGATATTCACGACCGCGCCAATTCACCGCTTGATTTGATTCGTGTTGCCTGCTATGTACATCAGATTTCCGGTGCCATTGAAATGATTGAGGATGCAAAGAAAAAAGGCTATGAAGTTACCTGTAACATTATGGCAATTTCTACCGCCCAGGAAGGTGACATCCGGGTTGCCCTGGACATGCTGGGAAAATCTCCCGTAGACACCATCTACATTGTAGACAGTTTCGGTTCTATCTACCCCGAACAGATGCAGCGTATTGCAAGCCTTTACAAAGAATATGCAGACAAGTACCAGAAAAAACTGGGTATTCACGCCCATAACAATCAGCAGCTGGCTTTTGCAAACACCATTGAAGCCGTAGGTGACGGCGTAGACTGGCTTGACGCTACTTACAATGGCATGGGTCGTGGCGCGGGAAACTGTTCCATGGAAAATCTTCTGGGCTTCCTGCACAATCCCAAGTATAATGTATTTCATGTGCTTAAATTTATTGAAAAACACATGCTCAAGCTTAAGAAAGATGGCATTATGTGGGGCTATGACCTGCAGTATCTGGTAACAGGTCTTTTGAATCAGCACCCGCGCACGGCAATCGCCTTTACCAATGATAAGCGTGAAGACTACGCCGAATTCTACAAGGAAATGACCGAACAGGAAGTGTAGGCTTTGAAAAAATCAGGTATCTTTTGCTGTCTCTTGGTAGCCTGCATACTTCTTACTGTCTCCTGCAAAAAAGACTTGCCTGCTCAGCCGGACTTGATTCCTGCTCTTGTTCTGGGCGGGGCTTTCTGGACTCCAGATTCAGACGGGAAAATGGAATATCTTTCTGAGCTTCCCCAGGGACAGATGCTGCCTGCTTTTCCCAGCAGAGACAAAAAAGCAAAATTTGTGCTTGAAACTAAAATTGCCTGTTCAAACAGCAGGGATGATGAAATAAGAAATTATGTTCATGTCTCTGCTGAAATATCCGGAAGGACAGATGTATGGGTTCAGGAAGATGCTCTGGTTCTGAATGCCCGTCCTGTCCTTCTGCTTGATGCCATGCCTTTTGCTTTTTCCATTAATGAAGACCAGAGTCATTTTTCAGACAGCAGGACTACTATTCCGGCAAATACAATTGTTGCCTTGCATGAAGATGAAATTTCTCTGGACTATCTGAAAGTATCATACCTCAATCCATCAGATGACAAAAAGCCTCTTATCTGTACAGGCTATATTCCCAATCCGCATCCCTTTTTGAGTACATCAGAAAATGACTTTTCCGCAATCCGCCTCTACAACACAGCCTCAGGTATTCCCCTGCATGAAAAGGATGCAAAAAAAGCACTTTTAGATGAAGCACTGGCCCTTGAAAACCTTTCCCCAAAAGTCCGCACCATGATTCAGGCTGAAAGAAAAAAACTGGATCCGCCAAAAAATGTATCCTACGAGAGGGTACGCATCCCCACAAGTCTGCAGGGTGGCTCAAAATCCCGCTACGGCGTAAACATGTCTGAACTCCTGAAGGGCGGTACGGAAGACCCCTGGGCAAAGCAGAAATAAGGTACATAGCGCAAAGACTTGGAAAATATTCAAAAAAACAGTAAAATAATGCTATGAACATGGAAGCATTTGTCTTGGGTTGTGGCGGTATGATGCCACTGCCTTATCGTCATCTGACCTCGGTTTTGCTGAGGCGGGATGGGGATTTGTTTTTGTTTGACGGAGGCGAGGGGACTCAGGTAAGTCTTCGCAGGCTGAACCTCAAATGGAAAAAGATCAACGCAATTTTTGTTTCCCATACTCATGCTGACCATGTAACGGGCTTACCGGGCATTATGATGCTTTCTGCACAGGTAGACCGCACCGAGCCGCTCTATATCTATGGTCCGCCGAAAATTGCAGAATACATCGAAACAAGCCGCAAGGTACTGGATATGTACATCAACTATCCTGTTGTTGTTAAGGAAATTACGGCTCCCTGTCTGGTGCATGAAGGCGATGGCTTTTATATCAGGGCTTTTCCTCTTTCTCATACCAAAACATGTGTAGGCTATACACTGGAAGAACTTGACCGGCCGGGAGAATTCAATCCGGACCAGGCTCTTGCACTTGGCGTTCCCCGCGGCCCCCTTTGGGGTAAACTTCAGCACGGCCAGTGCGTTACGCTGGAGGATGGAAAGACTGTTTCTCCAGAGCAGGTTATGGGTGCAAGCCGCAGCGGACGAAAATTCAGTTTTGTTACGGATACACAGTATCTTCCTTCAATTGCAAAAGAAGTCCGCGGTTCAGATCTCTTGATTTGTGAGGGAATGTTTGCAGACGAACTTGCAGATCAGGCAAAAGAAAAAAAACACATGACGGCAAGGCAGGCTGCCACCATAGCACGTGACGCCCAGGTCAGACGAATGGCTATGATTCATTACAGTCCGCGTTATACTGACCGGGAACTGGATCAGCTTTTGCAGGAAGCCAGAGAAGTATATCCGTCCGCAGAACTTACCCGTGACCGGATGGCTTTTGACATTCCCTATGTGGATTAAAGTGTCATAACTCTGGCAGCAGTCACTTTTTCCGGTTTCGGGAGAAGTCTTCTCTGGCAGAGGGCGTAACCACTATGATAGAACTGAGTCATTTTTCAAAATTGTACAAACATTTTTCCGCTGTTACTGATGTGTCACTGGTGTGCAAGCCTGGCTGTATTACCGGGCTCCTGGGAGAAAACGGTGCGGGAAAGACAACAATTTTAAAAGCGGTAGCAGGCTGGCACTGTGCAAGTAGCGGGAAGCTTCTGGTTCACGGGGTAAATGCGGCAGAAAATCCCGCCGCAGTCAGAAGTCTGGTTGGTTTTGTTCCTGAATCGCCTGTTTTTCCGGCAGAATATACAGTGCGTGAGTTTTTATTGATGACCGCCCGCATCCATCTTCTTCCTTCGCCAGAAAGGGCACTTTCTGATGTTGCAGAACTTTGTTCAATCAGTGACATTTTATCAAAAAAAAATCGCACGCTTTCCAAAGGCTATCGGGAACGGCTGGCCTTTGCCAATGCTCTGATCTATAATCCCCCGGTACTGGTTCTGGATGAACCTGCAAGCGGTCTTGACCCTGCACAAATTGTCCGTATGCGTGCACTGGTAAAAGAACTTGCAAAAACACATACCATTCTCCTTTCTACCCATCTCATGCAGGAAGTTGATGTCCTTTGTGATTTCATCTGCATTTTGCATAAAGGTCAGTCTGTTGCCCAGGGAAGTGCCGAAGAAATCATCCGTAAAAGCGGAAAAAAATCACTGGAAGAAGCATTTTTACAACTGACGCAAAACTTTTCTTCTGACAGACAGACGGCACAGGGAGCTCAGGGGGCTGCAGAATGAAACGATTTTTTTCTTTTTATCGGTTTTTGATCTTTTCTTATCTTATTGACCCTCTTTTTTATATCTGTGCCCTTGCGACTGCTTTTTTTTGTACGCTTCGTTTTTTCTTTGCCGGTCATTTTTTTCTTGCAGGTGCGGGCAGTAGTGATATGCGGCCATTTTTTGAGGCAGTTCCTTATGTTTCTTTTCTGCTGATTCCGCTTTTGCTTCTGCGCCTGCGTCATTTTCTTTCTGATGACTCACTGCCTCTTTCTCCTTTTGTAAGGTTTTCTGCACTTACTCTGGCAGCATCTTCAGCCTTTTTCTTTCCATTTATTCTTCTGATACTGCTCCCTCTTTGTGTAAATCTTTTTGGAAGCATTGATGCAGGCCAGGTCTTTGCCGGATATCTGGGAATTATCTTTTACGGATCTGCGGCATCTGCCCTTACTGTCTTTTTGTCTGCTCATTTTACAGAAAAGCCTGCTCTTTCTTTCTTCATAAGTGTCCTTATTCTTGCCGGGCTGCACGTCATGCAATATCTTCCTTTTTACGTGGAGACGGGGAGCCTGCTTACTTTTTTATGCCGGCATTTGAGTTTTTCCTGGCATTTTGACGCGGCAAAAAAAGGAATTTTAGACAGCAGGGATTTTGTATTTTACCTTACAGCGGGCCTGATTTTTATCCTTCTTTCAGTTGCTTCTGAGTATAAAAGAATAGGGCGCAGGGAAAATTCATTTACAAAATTTCTTTTCGTATTCATTCTGGGCTGCACGATGATTTCCTTTCACCGTATCTATGTCCGTATAGACCTGACTCAATCCAGACTCTTTACCATTTCTGCAACAAGCCGGGAACTGGTCCGTCAGCTGGAAAATCCCCTGCGCATTACCTATTACCGTTCTTCTGAACTGAAGAAATTCTATCCGCAGACAAATGATGTTGCAGAATACCTTGCAGATTATTGTGCCCAAAGTTCCCGTCTTTCACTTCAGTTTGAAAAGCCTGACGGTGATAAACTCAATGCCCTTGGTATTCAGGGACGGCAAATCCGGACAGAAAACAGCACAAAGACAGAATTTGTCACCATTTATTCTGCAGTACTTATGCAGTACCAGGATAAGCAGACTCTGATTCCTTTTGTTCTGTCAACGGATACGCTGGAATATGATTTAAGCCGCCGCCTGCAGGATCTGATAAGCGGTAAAGAAAAAAAAGTGCTGATTACTGCTGGAAACGGCCGATCTATCGAAAGTGAATACAATTATGTCAGTCCCTGGCTCAATGCTATGGGCTTTATGACGGAAATAATTCAGCCTTCCCAGATTGCTGAAAAAACTGCAGAAGCAGGGCAGGGAACAGAACTGCTCGTTTTTGGCTCATCTGCACTCTCGCGGGAAGAAGCTGCTGCAATAGAGCATGCTGTTTTTTCCGGAATGCCTGCCCTGATAGCAACATCTCCCTACAGTGTTGCCATAGAAGATGATTGGAATGTAATGAAAAAAAAGGACAATTTACTTCCTGTGCTGAACAGCTGGGGCTTTACCTTTGGAAAAGCCCTGGTAAATGATATTTCAAGTCTTCCCCTGATGCTGCAGAGTGCAGACGCAGATGCCCTGCAGTACACGGTAAACTATCCCCTCTGGCTTTCTCTTTTGCCACAGGAATCAACGCACAGGGGACTTTCTCTTTTTTGGACAAGTCCTATGGTGCTCTATGAAAACATCAAACCTCTCCTTGTTACTACAGGCAGTGCATGGATTCAGCAGGAAATTACACCGGCTCCCGCGGGCGGACAGTCTCTTTTTCAGACGAATGCCTTTACGCTTCCTAAAACGGCAAAAGAAGCCCATGCAGAAAATGCGCAGTTTATTGTTGCTGCATACAATGAAGGTTCCATGCCGGGCTATTATGAGACGGGAAAAACAGAAACAAAAGTCTGCGTGATAGCCGACCAGTTTGTGGCTCATTCCGCCATGACCGCATTTACTGCTAATGAGAGCGGACAGGATTTTCGCAACTATGATTTTATTGCCCTTATGCTTTTGCGCCTCAGGGGAGACTATGCTCTTTCAAACCTGCTGGAAAAGACTGCATACAATAATACGCTTTATAAAATCACTGATATGGATGCCTTCAAGTCTGCGCGTAATCAGACATACCTGCTGCTTTTTGGCCTTCTGCCAGCTCTGATTGCTTTTCTTGCCCTTGCCATGTATTTAAAGCGTCGTAGGGAGAATCCATGACTTTAAACAAAAAACTCAGCCTGCTTGCTGTTCTGTCTTTGCTGCTCTGCATTATATCATTTCTGCCTTTTGTCAGTGAAAAATCTGCGCCAAAATCATTTCAGTCAGCCCTGCTGAATCCATCTTATCGTGAAGAGGTAACTGAAATTATCATTTCTTCCGGCGGAAATGCACTCAGTCTCATAAAACATGAAAAAGGCTGGATAGTGAATTCTGAAAATCTTGCCATTCAGGCAGAGCAAAAACTGATAAAAAATCTGCTCGACAACGCTATAAAAGTGCGTAAGATGTATAAAATAGTAGACAGTATAAAAGGTAAAGAGACCTATTCTTCTCAATCTATCTCATTACAATTTAGAAATAATATTAAGGTGTATACAAAAATAGACATTTTTTCTCTAAATTCTCTTACAAACCGCCTGTCTTTTTCGGTTCAAGGTAAAGATTTTCTCTACGAAACGGCAGATGATTTTAGTCAGTATCTACAAACAAACGTTAGTTTTTGGGCTAATCCTTCTCTTGTTCAGCTGATTTCTTCACCTTTTTCCCTTGTCTGGCAGGAAAAGGGAGAGAAAATATGCAGATTTAACGAGAATTCGAACGATTTTTCAAAAAAAGTACACGATCTCTTGCTTTTGCGTCATGGTGCCATTCTGCCGGCAGAGCCTGACCAGTCTCTTCCTGAGGAATTTGCCTCTTTAACGCTTTCTGATCTGGAAGGAAATTCAGAGTTTATTTCATTTATTCCTGCAGGGGACGGCTCTTTCCGCTGTCAATATCGCTGGAATTTCAATGCTTCCTCTGCGACTGGAGGGACGGAAAAGGTTTTTGCGGATTCTCTTCATTTTGCCTTTGAAATCAGCGGATGGACTTTTGACCGCCTTAAAGAGATTTTTACAAAAGGCTGATAGCAGTCATTAGCCCGTTGTAGAGTACATGAGCTGTAAGGTTTGTCCATAGTGAAGTGGTTTTTATGTAACAGCGTCTGAGAAGAATTCCTCCTGCCGCTGCATTCACTACGGAAAGCCAGCCTGCATAGCGATGGGCGAGTGCAAAGAGTATGACGGCAGAAATTTCGCAGACCCATGCAATTTTTTTTCGCCGTCCGCCTTCCAGCTTTTCTGTATCATGCTTCTTTGTCAGTAATTTTTTTGCCATATCAGGCAGATACATTCGGTATAGCACTTCTTCGTAAAAAGCGGCGCAGATTATTCCTGCCAGAGCATTTATCCAGCCCCAGACGCTTTCCGGGGAAATTGTGCTCAGGCTTTTTTCTTCATGCAGCAAAAAACGGGCAATAACTTCACAGAGGCCTGAGCATACAAGCAGACCGCCAAAAGTAATCAGGCTTTCTCCCTGCTGCAGAAAAAATCTCAGGCGCCGGGTGTTTATATTTTCTCCTTCAGGTTCTTCATCTTTGTTTTTTTTCTCTTCATCGGAAGCTGACAAGGTCTTCATCTGCCAGAAAAGACCGCCTGCGGCAAGTGCCAGCGCAAAGGTAATCCATGAAAAATGCAGAAATCTGCTCTCAGAAAGGGCTGGCGGAAAGACGATTGGGGGCAGTGCAAAAAATAGCAGAATAATTAAAAATTCAGTGGAATAAAATCGTTTTTGCATATAGAATATAATAGTGTTTATGTGTCTTTTTTTCCACAGGCACAGGATTCGCAGAGAGATAAAAAAATGGTTCTGGTTTTAGTTATAACAGCTCTGGTTCTTCTTGTCACTGTACGGCTGCTGTTTGTTTTTGCCGATAAAATCCGCTTTTTTTCCACTGGTGCAGATGCGGGATTTACCTTTTCTGAAATTTCCATGTTCTGGAAGCTTGCAAAAAAAGCAAATGTAGAAGAACCTCTGGATCTCTATGTTTCATTTCCCGCGCTCAACAAGGCAATTTCTCAGTTTATCACTGAGGCAAAGGCTTCTGGCAGGGAATATGCCCCGGACGTACAGGAATTTTTAAGCAAACTCTATAAATACCGTACGAAAATCAGCATTGACCATGAAAACAAAAAGGGGCTGGATTCTACCCGCTACCTCTACAAGGGACAGAAAATGAGAATCATCCTGCCTGGTCATGGCGTTTTTTCTTCCGAGATTCTGGATAACGGACGCTATATCGTCTGCCGGCTTCCAAGTCAGAAAAAGCTTGTCAATTTAAAGTCAGACCAGTGGCTGCACAAAAAAATCAGCGTTTATCTCTGGCGCAAGGGCGATGCCGGCTATGTTTTTGACACGCTGGTAGCGGAAACAGGAATTCATCTTGGAACTTCTGCCATCTACCTGAACCACACAAACAATCTCCTGCGCACACAAAAAAGGCGTTCAGTCCGGGCTCCCTGCAGCATGGAAGCCCAGTTGTATTTTATGACCGATGATGTTATGGACTTTGTCGCTGAATCTCAGCCCGGTTATAAGTGCCTGCTGGAAGATATATCCGAGGACGGTGCTCTGATTCGCGTAGGCGGTCTGGGCAGAAACAACGTCAAAATTAAGATTCAGTTTTATCTGCAGGAAAAAGTCATCATCATGTATGGAATTGTCCGTGCGGTAGAGTACAACAGGACCCATAATCAGTCCCGCCTGCATTTTGAGTGCGTAAACATCACTGATGACATGCGCAATGCAGTGCTGACCTTTGTCTACGACATTCTGCCTCAGAAAGAAAAAGAAGTGCTGGTCGCTCTTGCAGAAACAGAAGAGGATGCCGCCCAGGACGAAACTGCTCCTCAGGAAGAAAAAATTACCCTTGCTGATGCGGACAAAAATCCTACGGCCCCCCAGATAACGGTTGCCATGCCTAAACTGGATAAAAATGTAGATATAGACAGCCTTGCAGAGCTGGAAGTTGTAGAAGAACCTGAACTTGATGGAGAAGCGATATGAAAAAATTTGTAACAAGGTGCTGTATCGGAGTGATGATGACATCTCTTTTTGCACAGGTGGTGACCGAGGCTCAGCGGAAATTCATCAAGGGGAATATTGCTGATAAGACGGCCGCAATTCGTGAGTCAAGCGGAGAGGAAGCCCTGGCTCAGGCAGGACTTGATTTTGCAATTTCAAACAGACAGTTTTTAGGTGCTGACCGTGATTTGTCTGCCCTTGCCGTTGCTTCAATCCTTTCCCTTCCTCCAAATGAAAGTTCTCAGAAGGCTTCTGATGCCCTGTCGGAAAAACTGGTCAAGGCATTTAATCAGTTTGAAGATGAAACTGTAAAGATTGCTGTCCTGGACAGACTGGTGGCGGCAAAATATATCTCCCCAAAGGCTGTAGAACTGGTAAATGGCTATCTTTTTACCACACGGGAAGAAAATGATACAACAAAGGCAGCAATTAATGCCGCAGGTAAAATCGGTGACAGCAAGACCTTTGAAATTGTGTATGAAGCCTGGAAAAACAAACGCTGGCCTTCTTTTAAGACTGAAACAGAAAACGCACTTATCGCCCTTTCTTCTGCATCGCTGGCAGATTCCGTCAAGGCTATTTCCATGGCCAGTCTGTCAGAAACCTACGCTTTTTTTACACTTTTGACAAAAACTGAAAAAAATTCTCAGAATTTTAAGGCAGAAATAGCCGAAAATGCACTTTCAAAGGCTATATATAATACGGAGGATCTTTCAGGTCACATGGAAGAGACTGTCAGCCTGCAGATTGATGCAATGAAGGTGATTTCCGATAACCATTGGGTTCGGGCTTCTCCTCTGGTCATCCGCTATTTTGCTCTTGCCCGTCAGGAGTATGAGGCGAATGTGCTTGCCCAGGATAAGTTTGTGTCTGTTATCCAGAGCATGGCCCAGCTTACATCTACAGGAACGGCTCAGACTCTTTCAAATTATCTGGCAGATCTTAACAGGAATGCTGAACAGAGCATGTATCCTGCCAAGCCGGTTGTGCTTGCCGTAATCAAAGGTCTGGGAGTGCTGGGCGATAAAGCTGCTTTTGACAATTTACTGTATGTAACCTATCTGACTTATCCTCAGGATGTCATTGCGGCAGCGAGGGAAGCCCTTGCTAAATTGAAATGGTAAAGGTGCCTGCGTGGCTAAAAAGAATCCGCTTTCATCTAAATCCTTTTGTTGCAGCCGCTCTTATTTGCGGTCTTGCAGTTTATTCCGGGAAGGTCAGTGTGCAGAACCGCAGGCCTTTCCAGAGTCTTTTTCCTGAAAAAGATATACGCCTGCTTACTGGCACTGTTGTGTCAAATCCCTGCAGGACAAATGCTGACAAGTCTTCCTACCGCATGGATTTTCGTGTAGAAAGTCTTGCAACGAAAAATGATTCCCGTGCTTCTGCCTCAGGACTGGTGTCAGTCTGCATTCCCGCTGCTATCGTTGAATCTCTCTATCCCGGAAAACTCTACACATCTTCCCGCAGTCAGGGTGGTATTTTGATTGATGCAGGAAGCCGTCTTTCTCTTTCAGTGAGACCCGGATTCAGGCCACGGGAATTTATGGCAGACAGCGTAAAGGATTTGGGCTGGAGAAATGATTTTTTTTCAAGATTCAGTCATTTCAGGGCCCTCTGCAGGCTGCAGTTCAAGAGACTGCTTTTTGCCTGGGGAAGGGCAGGCGGTTTTCTTCTTGCCCTCCTGAGCGGGTCAAGAGAGTATACGGAGACTCTGGTTTCTGAGTCATTTAAGAATGCAGGACTGTCTCATATTCTTGCCCTTTCGGGAATGCATTTGTCGCTCTTTTCCGGTCTTGCTCTCTTTTTGGGAAAAAAGGCTGCCACCCGCACGATTGCTGACGGACTTCAGCTGGCTGCCATTTTGTTTTTTGTCTGGTTTGCAGGGCTTTCTCCCTCTCTTTTCCGGGCAATGCTCTGTGCCCTCATCCTCTTTGCAAGTTCCATTCTGCGCATGAACCGTCCGGCGGGCGTAACGGTGCTCTCTGTGAGTTTTCTTCTTCATCTGGTGATTTTTCCCGACCATGTGCAGACGGCGGCCTTTATGCTCTCCTATGGGGCTCTGGCGGGCATTTTGCTGGTGAGTTCAAGAGTGAAGAGGTTGATTTCCCGTCGTTTTCTGCCCCGCCTTACATCCGCTCTCTCAGATTCGGCCTCGGCACAAGCCTTTACCGCACCGGTAACAATCCGTCTCTTTGGAAAACTCATGCCTGTAGGAATTGTAGCCTCGGTAATTGTTTCTCCGCTTGTAGTATATTTTCTTTATGCCGGGCTTATCGGAATACTTTTGTGTCTTGCACTCCCTTTCCTTTCACCTGCAATTGGTGCTATACTGAATGCATTCTATGAGCTGATAAAAACACTTGCTGTTTTTTTCGCACATGCAAAAGGAGTGACGATTGACCCATCCTGACTACAATTCGCCGTCAGCATTAAAAGAATTTTTAGACCAGAACGGACTTGCCATGCAAAAGAAATTCGGCCAGAATTTTCTGGTGAACGAGCAGGCCCGCAGGGCAATTGTGGACGGCCTGGATGTGCATGAAGGTACGACTGTCTGGGAAGTAGGGCCGGGACTGGGGGCAATGACGGACGAACTTTTGCGCCGCGGTGTAAATCTTACCGCCTTTGAGATTGATCACGGTTTTGCCCGCCTGATTTCACAATTCTTTGAAGACTATACTGAAAAGGGTAACTTCAGGCTTGTAGAAGGCGATGTTCTCAAAAACTGGCAGAAGGTGGCGGAAGAAAATGTTCCTGACCGTTTCTTTGGAAATCTGCCCTATAATATTGCCGCTACAATTATCGGAGACACCATCAATGCGGGCATCCGCTTTGAAAAATGCGTATTTACTATTCAGAAAGAAGTCGGCCAGCGGATGGTTGCAAAAGCGGGGACAGATGACTATTCATCCTTTTCCGTGCTCTGCCAGTGGGCTTACGATGTAAAGACAGTACTGGATCTGGCCGGCGGCAATTTCTGGCCCAAACCAAATGTTGTGAGCCGGGCAGTCCTGATGACAAAGAAAACTGACTTTCCCCGCTGTAAAAATCCCCAGGCTTTTATGAAACTTATCCGCGCTCTTTTTGCTTCCCGCAGAAAAACCGTGCGCAACAATCTGCTTCCTTTTGTTCAGTCTGGCGAACAGGCGGATGCTGCACTGGAAATGGCAGGTATTGCGGCCACTGAGCGGGCAGAAAATCTTTCAGTGGAAAGGCTTCTTGCATTGAGTGATGCGGTGGAATCTGTTATACTGTCAGGAAAGAAATAGCAGGTAAAAAATGTCGGTTGCTGAAAATCTTGCACAGGTCAATGCCTCTATCAGGGATGCGGAGTCTGCCTCTGGCCGCCAGCCGGAAAGCGTCTCTCTTGTTGCTGTGAGCAAATTTCACCCTGTTGAAGCGGTAATCGAAGCGCTTGATGCAGGGCAGACGCTTTTTGGTGAAAATCGTGTTCAGGAAGCGTTTGCAAAGTTTTCAGAATTGACTTCCCGCGGTTATGAATACAATCTGCATATCATCGGCACCCTGCAGCGGAATAAAGTCCGTGATGCCGTAAAAATTGCCTCATGCATAGAATCCGTGGACAGAATTGTCCTGCTGGATGAAATTGAAAAACAGTGTTCTAAAATCGACAAAAGCATTGATGTGCTTCTGGAAGTTCATACGGGCGAAGAATCCAAAGCGGGCTTTACAGATAAAGCAGAATTAGAGCAGGCGGTAGCCCTCTGTGCCGGAAAGCATTATCCTCACATCACCCTCAGGGGCTTTATGACCATGGCTCCAAATACGGATGATGAAGAAAAAATCCGTACTTCATTCCGTACAGTCAGAAACTTAAGAGAATCTTTTGCTGAAAAATACAGTCTTTCACTTCCAGTCCTTTCAATGGGCATGAGCGGTGATTATCCTCTTGCCATTGCAGAGGGGGCTACAATCGTTCGCATTGGTACGGCAATTTTTGGAGCACGCCAATGAAAAAATTGATTTCTCTGCTCCTTATGCTTTCATTTCTTCTTTCTCCACTTATTGCGGAAGACACTACTTACAAGGATGTAAATTTTCCTCAGTGGACAAAAGATTTGCGCCGCACTGAAATCATAACCTTTGGTTCCCTGCCTTTTGTGACCTTGTGGACGACGGTAGGCTATTCCCTGATTACTAAGGGTGAATTCCATAGTCCTCTGGATAAAAGTTCCTCAGGCTTTTCTTCCGGTGACCAGGCTGCCATCATCGGCATTGCGGCGGCAACAAGTCTTGGACTGGGGCTGCTTGATCTGGGCATTACCCTTATCCGCCGGCATGCAAAAGAAAAGAAAAACCGCAGGCAGCGTCCTGATGAAGTGCAGGTTATTCCATTCAGCCAGCAGATGCGCGAAAGGCAGGAGCAGAACCGGAAAAACGGTATGAACCCTCCTGCAGAAATGCCGCTTCCTCAAGAATATCTTCAAGGTGGACTTGAAAGTGCCGTTTTTTAGCGCAAAAATTCCCTCAGATTTTTCAGGAAAAGTCCGTCTGGACAAATATATTGCCTCAATTCCCGGCGGAATGAACCGGTCAAAACTTAAAAGCGGTGTGACAGAAATCATGCTGAACGGACTACGGACAAAACTTTCTGCAAAAGTCGGGGCAGGTGACCAGATTGACATTGAATGGGAAGACAATATTCCGACAGACATTATCCCTGAGGATATCCCTCTGGAAATCATTTATGAAGATGACAATGTAACGGTTGTCAATAAAAAACAGGGCATGGTGACCCATCCTGCTGCAGGAAACTGGAGCGGAACTCTGGTCAATGCCCTGCTGTATCATTGGGGGCGGTCTGCGCTTCCCCAGCAGACGGATCTGAGTCCTGCCCAGCTTCTGGAGCAGAGAAGACCCGGTATTGTTCACCGGCTTGATAAAGATACTTCCGGCGTAATTATTACCGCCAAGAATCGCGAGGCAGAGGAGTGGCTGCAGACACAGTTCAAGGACAGACGCCTGGGCAAAATCTATATCGCCATTGTCACCGGCCGGCCTCCTCATGCAAAGGGTGAAATCAAAACACAGATTATCCGCGACCCAAAGGACAGAAAGCGTTTTAAGGCTGTTACAGGAACAGAAAGCGGAAAGTTTGCCTGCACCCTCTACAAACTGATTGCAAGCTATGGACCATACTCTCTGATGGCCCTCAGGCTCAAGACAGGTCGTACCCATCAGATTCGCGTACACTTAAAATACCTTGGCTGTCCTATTCTGGGGGACCCTCTCTACGGCAGGCGTACAACGGGAACGCTTTTTGAGGGGGCTAGTCTCATGTTACATGCTTTTATGCTCAAAATAAGGCTTCCAGGAGAAAAAAAATACACCACTTTTAAGGCTGCCACCCCCCTCAGATTTAAGAAAGTTCTCCGTACTCTGCACAAAAATTATCCCAAAATAAAGCCAGAGGGTGGTCTATGAAAGGTCTTTCTGTTTCAATTTTGCATGAAGCCACAGAAAATGAACCCTTTATCGTCCTGGACAAACCCTCTGGATTACCCTCAGCCCCTCTGAAAACAGGAGATGATTCTGCCCTGACACAGGCTTTAGCCCTGTATCCATACATTGCAGGAGTAGAGGGCAGGAAAAGCCTTGAAAAGGGGCTGGTACATCGCATTGATACGGCCACCAGAGGGTGTGTTCTGATTGCCGCAAGCCAGACTTCCTATGATTTTTTTATGAAAAAGCAGGCAGAGGGGGTCTTCCTTAAGTATTATAAGGCATCTGTCACCCCTCTGAAAGCAGAAGAAATTGCAGAAATGCGCACAGATGGCTTTCCGCCACCCCCTCTGGATTATCATGCTATGGCTTTTGGACAGGATTTTTTTCTTGAAAGCCGTTTCAGAGGGTATGGTGTAAAGCATGCTGCCGTGCGTCCTGTAACAGAAAATGCCGGAAAAGCGGCCCTTAAGAAAAGCGACGAGACCCTCTACCGCACGGAAATCAGGCTAATGGACTCATATACCGCCCTCTGCCGCATCAGGGCAGGCTACCGTCATCAGGTGCGCTGTCATCTGGCCTGGCTGGGGCTCCCCGTGCAGAATGACATACTTTACAATCCCCATTGTAAAGACAGTTCTCAGGGGGTGCTTTCCTTTACTGCCTGTGGACTTGAATTTCCTAATCCGGCAGACGGAAAGATAATGCATATCGGTCTGGATAATTTCTAAAACAGAATGAAAATCATCTGAACATAAAAAAAACCGGCCTGTAAAAGGTCGGTTTTTATTGCCCGGAACAAGACTTGAACTTGCACACCCGTGAAGGCTCTAGTACCTGAAACTAGCGTGTCTACCAATTCCACCATCCGGGCAAGTGAAGACATATTATCAAATAATAAAAATTATG
>DFDV01000070.1 GCA_002369025.1 Treponema sp. UBA3819
TTCCTTTACCGCCAGTAAGTGTGTAGGCATATGTATAACCATAAATCGGATTATTAGCATCTGCTGAAACCTTTACTGTTTTTGAGCCAGAAATTCCAGGATTATTAACACTTGTTGCTGTAATTGTTACATCACCTGCAGCAACGCCTGTTACAACACCATTTTCATCAACTGTTGCAATCGAAGTATTACCAGAAGCCCATGTTACTGCTGAATTAGCAAAATATGTTGCTGTTACATCAGCTTTCAATGTAACTGTCTGGCCAACAGCAACGGAACCTGCACCACTTACTGAAACCGCAGTTACCGAAGCCACTTCATTTGTCCACGGCTTTACAGTAAGAGTTGAGATATAACAGTCGCCACTTATACTTGTAAGGGTGAGAGTAGTTGCAGCTCCCTTGTAAATGAATTCTTTTGTTGTAGCATCGCTACCAGTTTTCATTGGCATTGATTCAAGAACAACTGCGCCGTTAGCATCTGTTACCTTCATTACGCCAGAAGCAGCATTGTAACCTGTAAATCCAACAACAACATCGCCGGCAACTTTTATCGATAAAGTTGCACCAGCTTTACTAGTATTAACAATACCATATGACGAGCCATGATACTTCCACTTGTCATTCCATGAAAGGAATGTATCGCTAGAAGAGCCAGCAGTTGCATCTGTAACCGGTGTAGATTTATCCTTGAAATTGTAGGTATATGTCGTTCCAGCAACAGGCTTTACTTCGTCTTCTGTAACCGTTATTTCAAGGCTGTCTTTCTTTGTTGCATCAAGTTTTGAAACGGCATTGATTTTTACTTTGCCTGCTTTCAATCCTTTTACAAGGCCTTCGCTGCTTACGGTTGCAATAGTTTCATCGTCTGATGACCATGTAACTTCCGGACTTGCCATGTAGGTTGCTTCAACTGCTGCAGTGAACTGTACTCCAGCGGTTGTTGCTGTAGAAACGGTTTCTGCACCGTTAATCTTTACGCTCTTGATTTCTGCCTTTTCAGTGGTGCGTTCGCGAACATTGATTTTTCCAATGTAGCTTGTACCTCCGCCGAAAGCAACTGTCAGTTCATCTGCGGCACTTTCTGTGTAGAGGAATGAGAATGGCGTTTTATCAGTATCAACTTTTGTCGAACCGCTTGCAATAACATTGCCAGCCTTATTCTTTACAGTAATCGTACCGGCGCTATAGGTAGAACTTACCATGCTGATAACAGAAGGTCCGCCAACTTTAACTGTGATTGTAGCATCCTTGTTTCCAAGAATCTGGAGACCATATCCGTCTGAGTGATAAGTTACGTTGTGCCATGATACCATGCCGTCAGCACTCTTGCCGTCAGCAATTGCTGTGCCCTGAGCTGTTTTTTCTGCTGCTGTTGCATAATCGATGATATTATAGTCACCATCAGCACCCTGGAAAGCCACTGGAGTACCAGTGATGTCGTAATAAATCACTACACCGCCGATTACACCGTCAGTTACCTTCTTCTGAGTTTTACCGGCGAGCATTGCAATAGCAAGGCGGATTGTTACAGTCTTTCCAGCCTCTACATCGGTTGAAATATCCTGCTTGGTGAATTTCATTGCCTTAGATTCAGCGGCAGCTTCACCCTTCTCTACAAATCCTCCGTCGCCAACCTTTACATAGACTTTTCCACGCAGATTACTTGTTGAAGAACTGTAGAGATTTGCAGTAACTGCTTTAAGTTTTATGCTTCCTGCTGCACGAATCGTAAAGTCTGCCCATGCAAAGTCTGCACCATCCTGACAGTCAACTTCACCAACCGGCATAAACTTATAGCCGTTGTTGCCCCAGGCTTTATCTGCATCAGAAAGGGTTGCAACTTCAACACCACCTGCAAATCCATAAGAAACAGGGTTTGCAACGATAGTAGCGTCACGATGGTCAATACTTGCGTTCAGGTTATAGCCTGTGCTTTCCTGCAGGTAGCGGGCAGCATAGACTTCTTTAACAGTAATAGTAATTGAAGTAGAAACAGAAGGTGTTTTTTCTGATGTAGCCGTAACTGTTGCGGTACCGACACCAAAGCCTGTTACAGTTGCGCTCAAACCTTTGCCTGTTGCACCACTTCCCTGTACGCGAAGTACATTTGTGTTGTCTGAAGTCCAGATGATATTCTTATCTGTCGTTTCAGCCGGTGTAAAGGTAGCAGTAAGTGTTACTGAGTCATCTTTATCAATATCAAAGGCAGCAGTTTTGTCAAAAGCAAGACCAGTTGCAGGAACAAACTTCTTAAGAATAATAATGCGGGCAATACCTTGCTGAGTGCCTTTTGTTGCGGTCACAAGCAGTTCGCCATCCTGATTTTCTTTTGCAGTAACAACGCCAGCAGCAGAAACAGTTGCAAGTTCAGCCTTGTCTACACTAAATGTCAAATCGTCTGCTACTTCACCTTTATAATTTTTAACTACAAATGCGCTGCTTGATGACTTTCCTTCCAGATAGGGAATGTAAGTCGGTTCAAGATAGAGCATATTCTTTGACTTATCTTCTGTTGCAGAGAATTCAGTCTCAAGCGCACTCAAATCCCACTGGACTGTAGTTGCCTCGTACTTGCGGCTTGTTGCATTCCAGCCACGGTTCAGGATTGCGTTACGACCACAATATTCGCGCTCTGCTACATATTTAGACAGACCGTAAGTGCCTTCTTTTCTGCTTGCAGTGCTGAGTACAGCTCCGTTTGAATCGGTATTACCATAGTCCTTGTAGCCGACAGTACAGACAGATTCAATATCCTCATCATATTTTGTTGCACCGTCATACCAGAGTGTAGGACTGATACTGCTGAATTTATTGAATACAACTGCAGCCTGAGTATCAGAACCAGAGTTACGACCAAAGTATGCGGTTACACCATTATCGACTTTTACATTAGAGTTGAAGAGAACCAGACCTTTGTTAGCATTGTCATTCTGCATGGCACGGCTTGCAAAGATGTATGAAGTGTGGTTAGTCACTGCAGGAGCATAGTCATAAAGACAGCGAATGTCACATTCCTCAAAAAGAACTACATCGGGATATCCCCAGATAAAGTCAGTGTCACCTTCAATATAACACTTGTAGAACCAGCCGCGTCCTCCCTGATTGCCAAGAAGAAGGGTGTCCTGATGGCTCTTGAATGAACAATCATATGCTACAAGATAGCCCTTTGCATCATAATAGAAGGCTTCTGCCTGGGTTCCGTCTTTTCCAACAACTTTGCGATCAATCGTATTTGCAAAAGTCAGGTGCTTTACAGTAAGATTATTGCCTTCATACAGGAAAGCAGTACGAGAACGGGATGAAGGGTTCCAGCCTTCGTTTGCAGTACCATCTTTACCGTTGTTGTTCTTCCAGTAAATGACAGTCTTTGCTCCGAGTTTGTTATCAGCATCGCTTGAACCAATCATTTCGACATTCACTTTTGCTTTTGCAAAGCTCAGGCGTTCATTGTAGTAACCTTTATCGATGTTAAGTTTCCATGTAGAATCATCCGCAGCATTTGCCGCAAGATAGTCAAAAGCAGCCTGAATTGTGCTGAAATTCTTATCTTTACCAATAGTGATTTCAGTTCCGCTGATTACAGGTGCTGCGCGAGTTGTGAAAGCAAATGTTGTTTTATCAGAAATACCGGCAAAATCGGCTCCGTTTACTTTTCCAGTAAAGAGTCCGGCATCAACAGTTACATAATACTGCGTGCTTGCCGCAAGAGCGATATTGGGATGGCGTTTGATAACAACAACGTTTCCGTTTACAGAAATCAGCTGATCCTGTACGTTAATGTTATAATATGAAGCATTTGAAGCCTGTGATACAATCTGTTCTTTTGAAGCATAAATTGTATCGACAACGGTTCCGTCAGACTTCAGAATTTTTACAGCTTTTGTTTTTTCTGCATCTCCTTTTACAGACTGAGCCGCATTAATCGTCGGAGCAGAATCAAATTTTATGTACAAAGAAGCATCTTCATAGGCCGCTTCTTTTGTTCCCGCTGAAAGCGAATAGGTGTCCGTTACCGTTAATTCCGGTATAACAACACCACTTGGATCGTTTACAACAGGGGTAGAACCACCGCCGCTCCCCCCGTCATCATCTCCGTCGCTACATCCAGTAACAACGAAACCAAAACCGGCCAGCAAACACAGCAAGAGTGCCAGCGATTTCCAAAACTTTTTCATAGAAATCCTCCATTTCTACAATTCATTGCCCGCCAGGGGCAAAAACATTTTTTCCATACGGGCAGAAATTCCACCCATAGTCTGAATTCATACTAAATGCTGATTTTCCATCCGTTAATAAAAAATATAATTATTTTTGATACAGGATATTGCGCTTTAAACAATATGATTTTTTTGATATACTGACTGTTGCATGACTGATGCTATTGCCAGACGGCGCACTTTTGCCAAAAAGAATCACCTCACCATAGCCTTTACGGCAATTGCAGACTTTTCATCTTTTATCGGACAGGAATATCTTGCGGGAATCATGCAGGCAGCGACAGATTACGGGGTAAATTTCATTAACATGGCAAGCGCTGTCCGTCACTCCCTCTTTCTGGACACGGACTTTCTGCCCCAGTACCTTTCCAAGTTGCAGTTCATGAAAAAGCCCCTGATTGACGGGCTGGTTACCTGGGCTTCCACTCTTTGCAACATCATGCCGAATGAGAAAGTGCAGAAACTTTTCACCTCACTGCAGCCCCTCCCCATGGTTGATATAGGCTACCTCGACATTCCGGGCATTCCATCCATCCGGATTGACAACACGTATTCCATGCATCTTCTGGTGCAGCACTTAAAGAAAACCCACGCTTTTTCACGGATTGCCTTTATGGGAGCAAAACTTTCCGTTCCCCATGAAAGAAGGCGGCAGAATTTCCTTGCAGAAATGGAAAAGCATCATCTGTCCTGCTCCGATGAAGATATTTTCATGGCGGATTCTCTGGATGAAAAGGACATTGAGTTTCAGACAGAAAGGCTTATCGCCCACTACGGACTCAAAGCCCATGAAAAAAGCAAAAAACTGGATGCCGTCATCACTTCAAGCGACATCATCGCATCCACGCTCATCACGGCTCTTGAAAAGCACCACATTTCTGTTCCCGATGACCTGGCAGTAACAGGCTTTAACAATCAGCTCAAAGGCATTACCGCCCCCTGTCCTGTCACCACAATCAATCTTTCCTATTTTAACAGGGGCTACGAGGCTGTGGAACTTCTGCTGGACAGAATTCAAAGTCCTTCAGCACCTGTCTCTCACCGCACGGTAAAAACCCAGCTGATTGTCCGCCAGAGCTGCGGCTGTTTTGAAAAAAGCATTGTCTCTGCCCTTTCCTCAGGTGCATCTCTTGAGCCCGCACAAAGAGCCAGTCCGGAAGAAATCAGCAAAAGACTTTTTTCCATCCTCCTGGAAATTTTTTCTCAGGAGAAAAAGGATGACATTGCATCCCTGGTCACGGCCGTCCAAAATGATTTACAGGATAATACCCCCCCCCCATCAGTTTTCACATATTCTGGTCTGGTTCAGGTCGCTGCATAAAAGCGGAAGAAAATATGACTGGGAAGAAAAAATAACGGCCTTCAGAAAAGTCCTGCTTTTTGCGGCACAGGGCGACGCAGAAAAGACCCGCAGTATGGAAGATATCTGCAACGCCCTCCGCGTAATGCATGCCCTTTCCACTCAATACCAGATGACGGCTCATCAAAGCGATTCCTTTCTGAGCAACATGACAAATATTGCCCTCTCCCTGGCTTCGACTAGTGATACAGAACAGCTGGAAAACGTTCTGCGCTTCCGCCTAAGTGAACTGCATATTCCCGGAATCATACTCTGCCTGAGCCCCTTTATGTCGTCTGACTTGGGAAGCGCAAATCTGGAGCTGATTGTACCTGAGCCTCCGGACGATATTGTAAAATCACTTCCCGTAAAAATTAGGGAGCCTGCCCTTTTTCCAAAAAGACTGCTGCCCCATTCTTCACCCCTGCAGCTTACCCTGGAACTGCTCTTTCACAACGGCATGTATCTGGGCTGGTGCTATCTTTTTATGGGCAATGTTAATCTCACCCTCTATGACAATGTAAAGGAGCTTTTGAGTCAGACTCTCTACAATATCTATCTGAAAGAAGGAAAAACCAGAAGTCACGCCCTTGTCATCACCAACCGGGAAAAACTTACAAAAAACATCATTAATATGGAAGAACCTTTACCTGCCCGCTACAGCAAACTGAATGCAAAGGCCCTCGTAGACTATCTTCTTGACCATCTGGATGAAATGACAGATCTGGACAAAATGGCGGCCTTTTTCGGCATGAGCAAAAGTCACCTTGTACGCAGAAGCCGGGAACTGACAGGTTACAGTGTACAGGTACTCCATGAGCGCTTTAAGATTGAGCAGGCAAAGGATTTAATAAAAAGCGGAAAGATGAAAATGAGGGATATAGCCGGCAGACTCGGTTTTTCAAATCCCAATTATTTTTCAAGCGTCTTCAAAAAGGAAACGGGACTTTCGCCTCTCGCATGGGCACAAAGAAATAGAATAAACCAATAGACTTTTCCCTCCATTCTAAGTATATTTATGGTATGGGAATAGATAAAGTTTTAGCGTTCATATTCGGAAACCAGAATGAACGTGATGTTAAAAAATTAAAGCCGCTTTTAAAGGCTGTAAACGACAAAGAAGCATGGGCACAGGGTTTGAGTGCCGAAGATTTTCCAAAGCAGACACAGATTTTTAAGGAACGCCTTGCAAAGGGTGAGACGCTGGATGATATTCTGCCTGAAGCATTTGCACTTGCCCGCGAAGCAGCATACCGTGTTCTCGGTGAACGCGCCTATGATGTGCAGATAATGGGTTCTCTTGTCCTTCACTCCGGCAGAATTACGGAAATGAAGACTGGTGAAGGTAAGACTTTGATGTGTGTTGCCGCAGCCTACCTGAACTCTCTCAGCGGAAAAGGTGTTCACATCGTTACCGTAAACGACTATCTGGCAGAACGCGATGCCAACTGGATGCGCCCTGTCTACGCATATCTTGGCCAGACCGTAGGTACCATTCTTTCCAACATGGACAATGATGAGCGCAAGAAGAACTACAACTGCGACCTCACCTACGGTACCAACAACGAATTCGGCTTTGACTACCTGCGCGACAACATGCAGATTGATTTGAACCGCAAGGTACAGCGCGGATTCAACTTCTGTATCGTGGACGAAATCGACTCCATTTTGATTGATGAGGCCCGTACTCCCCTTATCATTTCTGGTGCCGCAGAAGACGATACCTACAAATTCCATGAAGTTGATAAATATGTGGGTGAATTTGAGGAAGTAGAAAAAGACCCCGCAACCGATGATTACCCCGATGAAGTGCAGATGACGCCCGAAGAACGTCAGGCAATGAAAGGCGACTATAAAATTGATGAAAAATCAAAGCGTGTCTCCTTCACTGACCACGGCATGAACCACATTAACGACATTCTGCACAAGCACAATCTCATTCCCGCAGACCGCACTGTTTTTGATGAAGACTGTTTTGAGTTTGTTCACTACTTTACCCAGGCTATCCGTGCCCATGTCCTCTACAATATTGACGTAGATTATGTTGTTCGCGACGGCAAGGTAGAAATCGTTGATGAATTTACCGGTCGTGTACTGGAAGGCCGCCGCTATTCAGACGGTCTGCACCAGGCTATCGAAGCAAAGGAACATCTCCGCATTGCCCAGCGCAACCGCACCATGGCAACCATTACCTTCCAGAACTTTTTCCGCATGTACGACAAACTTTCCGGCATGACCGGTACGGCACAGACGGAAGCAGTTGAATTTGCAAAAATCTACAAGCTGGATGTAGTCGTCATTCCGACTCACAAGCCGGTAGCCCGTATTGATGAACAGGATGAAGTCTACCTGAACGAAGAAGACAAATGGAATGCAATTGCCGCAGAAGTCGCCGCTGCCCACGAAAAAGGTCAGCCTGTACTGATTGGTACGGTCAGCGTTGAAAAATCTGAGCATCTTTCAGGCATTCTTACCCGCAAGGGTATCCGCCACGAAGTTTTGAACGCAAAGAACCACGCTCGCGAAGCACTGATTATCGCAGAGGCCGGCGCAAAAGGTGCCGTTACCGTTGCAACAAACATGGCTGGTCGTGGTACGGATATCAAACTGGGCGGAAACCCCGAATTCAGGGCCCGGAAGCGCGCCGGCACAAATGCTACCCCGGAACAGTACGAGGCGGCTTACGAAAAAGAAAAAGAACAGTGGAAACACGACTATGAAGAAGTAAAGAATCTGGGCGGTCTCTATGTTATCGGTACAGAACGCCATGAAAGCCGCCGTATCGACAATCAGCTGCGCGGTCGTTCAGGCCGTCAGGGTGACCCGGGACGCAGTAAGTTCTACATCTCCATGGACGATGACCTGATGCGTCTTTTCGGCGGCGACCGCATGAAGAACATCATGAGCCGCATCGGCATGCAGCCGGGAGAACCCATTTATCACCCCTGGCTTACCAAGGGAATTGAAAAGGCTCAGAAAAAAGTCGAAGAGCGCAACTTTGACATCCGTAAAAACCTGATTGATTACGACGATGTTTTAAACGAACAGCGTGAATATATCTATGGCCAGAGGGACGGCATTCTTGCAGACGAAAATCTTACGGAACGCATCATGAACACCGCCAACGACTATCTTGACGAATGGTTCTATGAATACGCCCACGCCCGCCGCAATACAAACGCACAGGCAGAACTGCTGGAAAAAATCCGCGCGAACTTTGGCGTTCAGATGCCTACAGAGCGCCTGACCAAAGAAGCAGTCATTGCCCTGCTGCAGAATGATTTGACGGAAAAAGAAACACTGGTTGGAAAGCAGAACTTCAATATGTTTATCCGCTACCAGTACATTCAGTCCATCGACAAAAAATGGCTTGACCAGCTGGAATTCCTGGACAGCCTGCGCGAAGCGGTTCATCTGCGCTCATACGGCAGCAAGAATCCCCTTACCGAGTACAAGATTGACGGTTTCAACCAGTTTGACGCCATGCTGGAACAGATCCGCATAGAAATTGCAAGCCGTGTATTCAAGGTACGCGTACAGATAAATCCCCAGCCCATACAGCCCCAGCGTCAGGTGAACATGCAGGCTCAGCATCAGGAAGCCGAATCCATGTCTCAGGCAGCCAATGCACAGGGAAATGCAAGCCGTTCATTCAACGCCGCACAGGCTCAGGCAGCGGCAAGCCGTACCATGGCAGGCGCATCTACCGGCCAGAGTCAGATTGTCCGCCGCACCATGCCAAAGGTTGGCAGAAACGACCCCTGCCCCTGCGGTTCAGGAAAGAAATACAAACAGTGCCATGGGCGCTAACAGTTAGCCTGCGGCTAAGCCCAGGCGTTAGCCTGTGGTTAGATAAAAACGACTCAAGTGAAGTGAACTTCATTTGAGCCGTTTTTTTGTGCGGGTGATTATTTTCCGGTGTGGCCGGGAACACCATGACGGGGAAGAGGCCAAAATCGGTAGGCTGTCGTTCCCAGGATGCGGCTCCTGTGAACGTACTGGGGAGCCATATTCGTGTAATAGGTGACAGAATAGTCATCAAAAGGCGTAAGGGGTGTAAGCCAGTCATCGTAACTGTGGCGCATATCCAGCGAATTAAATCTGTTATCCCCCATCATAAAATAGCAGTCCTCTGGAATATACCGGGGATTTCCAGCCTCATCATTCTGGGGGAAGACCGGCATATTGCGTCTATCCTGTAAGAGAATGTAATCAGAAAGCATTTTAGCCTGGGAAAAATAGTCCGTCCGCTTTTTATCGCCTGCCCAAAGGGAGGGCTGCAGTCCGTCTGAAAGCAGTTCAAGATTGCGCACCACAATCCGTCCAAAAGTCAGTTTAATCATCAGGTTCAGCTTAAAACTTGCTTCTGCGTAGAGGTCGCCAGCAAAGTCTCTTTTTTTGCCGGTCCAGTCCGTCATAAAGCGGGTAAACCATTCACTTCCGTCACTTGCCTGCAAGAGTTTATATGTCATAGCGGAAGAAAGCTGTTCTGAAAGCAGTCCGTAATCAATATAACCGCCCATCGGAGTTCTCACAAAGGATATGACCGAAAGTTCATTTTGTCCTATCTCAGTCTTTCCAGTCTTTTCTACACCGCCAAAAAATTTTGAAAGAGTGGAAAAACGGTCAGCAAGGGAACGGCATTCAAGGGCGGCAGAAGTCACATCAAGAGTCCTTCTCTGCTCCTCACACAAAAGCATCTGTTCGTAAGCAGACTGGGAAATGGGATACTGCTTAATGCCGTTATTATTTTTGAGAGAGGCTTTTGCATCATTCAAATTCCAGGCAGCCCAGTTATCGTCCTCCCTGACGGCTGTAAACTCATCACTTGAACGCGTACGGTGATACAATATTCCGTCCTGCATCATCAGCTGTTCCCCCGGCACTCCTACCAGACGCTTTACCAGCGGGTCAGCCTTGGGATTTCCGTCCGCATCCATATTCAGATTTATTTTTGTGAGCGAAATCATATAGACAAGCTGACTGACAAAGGTTTTTACCTCACTCTTTCTGTCATCATCATAATGGGGATTTCTGAAAACAACGATATCCCCGCGTTTATAGGACTTAAGGTAAGGAAAGCCGATTTTTGAAAGGGGAAATTTAGGTCCGCTCAAAGTCTTAAAGACCACAACCCTGTCCTTAATGAGGAATTCAGGCACCATGGACTCAGAAGGAATTTCATAAAGCTGAACAATAAAAATATTCAGAAGCAGAACCATAAAGACTGCCTGCACAAGAGCATCAATCCAGCTGATAGTCTCAGAAATAAAGAGTT
>DFDV01000135.1:0-6163 GCA_002369025.1 Treponema sp. UBA3819
TTTTTTAGTCAGAAATGCTCATTTCCATGGGATTTTCAATGTCTGCACGGAACATAATCAAATCTTTTATTTTGAGCGTAAAGATTGAATTTAATTCAGTACGCATGGTAGACTCGCTGACTACAGGAACTTCAAAAGTGTAGGTTACATCGGTGTAATCTGGAGCAGAAAGTTCTACGGTAAAGGTAAAGCGTTCGTTCAAGCCTTCCTTTTTTGCCGGAATGGGTTTTGCCCAGAATGAATAGGAACCTTGTGTGCTCTTGAAAGTCTTTACAGGATTTGCCCATGTTCCGTCAATCATCTGAACCGGCTTTCCATCCTGTGTGAGCGTAACAGTAACACCCGTCATGGGTTCAAAAGTAGTGCCGTCGAGAATGGTTCCCATGAATGTGGGAAGATTATATACCGGGGAAGGGGTAAGGTCTGTGCTGTCTTTTCTTGCAATCTGATGATAGGGACGTTTTGTTGAGCTGACAATACGGATTCCTTCCAGACTTAATGCGTCAATATCTGCACGAATCTGTGTATCCTCCATTGTAGGAATTGCATGAGTTGCGCCACGTCCGGAGACAATGTATTTTGGAGCAACCCTGTTCAGTACATAACTTACGGTATCAATGCGGCAGTTTTCGCAGTCGCAGGTGAGCCATGACGGATTACTTTTTTTAACCTGATCATAAAGGCCATTAACGCGCTGAATGACGATTTCTTCCATTATGTTGTGTACGTGCATGGTAATTACTCCAAAAATATGATGTTTAATTTTATCACAGCTTCTTTCAATTCGCAAGTCTGCATGTGTCAGTGTAATAGCAGTGGCACAGAAACAGACTTGCTTTTGAAATGCTTAGTTTCCGCCTTTGCGGGTGTATGCGGCAAGTCCGCCTGCAAGAAGAATGTCTCTGCTGCGTTTTGCCAGATCATTTACACCTTCTACTTTGAATTCACCATTTTTTCCCTTTACGGTAATCTCAAATGGACTTCCTTCTTTAAGGGATTTTGTGATGTTTGTAATGGTCAGGTTGTCACCCAGGCTGATTTTATCGTAATCAGCAGGATTTGCAAAGGTAATTGGAATGATATTGTAGTTAATAAGGTTTGCCTTGTGAATGCGGGCAAAGCTCTTTACGATTACAGCGCGAACACCAAGATACATAGGGCCCAGGGCTGCATGTTCACGGCTTGAACCCTGACCAAAGTTTTCTGCGCCAACTACAAAACATCCGCCAAATTTGATTTCTTCTGCACGCTTGTAGAAATCTGCATCAATTCTTTCATAAGTGAATTTGCTGATTTCCGGTACATTTGAACGGAAGGGCAGAACTTTTGTTCCAGCCGGCATGATATCATCTGTAGAAACATTATCACCTGCTTTCAGCAGAACCGGGAATGACAGAGTATCTGCGGCTTCGCGGCAGGGCGGGCAGGGCTTGATGTTGGGACCGCGGAGAATTTCTACCTCAGATGCTTCTTTTTCTGAAAGCGGAGGAATAAGCATGCCGCTGTCAGTTGCAAAGCCCTGTACCTGTGCAAGTGAAAGACGTTTGTCTCCGCCATTCAAAAGGCTCAGGCGTACACCTGTGCTGTATGCGGGATCTTCATACTGCAGCTGGGAAGCATCAGTAAATACGCCTGTAATTGCAGATGCGGCGGCAGTTTCCGGAGAAACGAGATAGACATTTGCGTCTGCAGTTCCGCTTCTTCCTTTAAAGTTTCTGTTGAATGTACGCAGTGAAACACCTTCGCTGTTAGGTGCAAAACCCATGCCGATACAGGGACCGCATGCACTTTCCAGAATACGGAATCCAGCTTCAATCAAATCTCCCAGGATGCCGGCCTTGTTTGCCATCAGAAGTGTGGCCCGGCTTCCCGGTGCAATGCCTGCTTCTACGCCCGGAGCAATATGCTTTCCCTTGACGATGGCAGCAACGCTTTCCAGATCATCCAGTGATGAGTTTGTACATGAACCGATGACTACCTGGGTAACAGGCTTTCCTGCAAGTTCAGAAACAGATTTTACGGCATCAGGAGAGTGGGGGCAGGCTGCCAGAGGCTTCAGTTCGCTCAGATTGATTTTAATTACCTTGTCATAAACAGCACCTTCATCTGCCTTCTGCTCAGTCCAGTCTGAACCGCGTCCCATTGACTCCAGGAAGCATTTTGTAGATTCATCTGAAGGGAAAACAGATGTTGTGGCACCCAGTTCTGCGCCCATGTTGGTTACGGTTGCACGCTGGGGAACAGTGAGTGTTGAAACTCCTTCGCCATAATATTCGTAAATTGCTCCAACACCGCCTTTTACGCTTTCTCTTCTCAAAACTTCAAGAATGATGTCCTTTGCTGAAACGCCTTTTTTAAGCTGTCCGGTAAGTTCAACACCAAAAATCTTTGGCATGGGAGTATGGAAAGCACCGCCGCCCATTGCAACGGCAACATCAAGTCCGCCGGCACCAATGGCAATCATGCCGATTCCACCGCCGGTTGGTGTGTGGCTGTCTGAACCAAGCAGGGTTTTGCCTGGTTTTCCAAAGCGTTCAAGATGAGCCTGATGGCAGATTCCGTTTCCTGCCCGGCTGAAATAAAGGCCGTATTTTGCGGCGATTGACTGCAGATAGCGGTGGTCATCCATATTCTTGTAATCTGTCTGCAGTGTATTGTGGTCAATATATGAAACACTTACTTCTGTCTTTACTCTGGGAATGCCGATGGTCTCAAACTGCAGGTATGCCATTGTTCCTGTGGCGTCCTGAGTGAGTGTCTGGTCTATTTTAATTGCAATGTCAGAACCGCGCTCAATTGGCGTTCCTTTTTTGAATGCTGTTTCAGAGCAGGCTTCGGGAACGATGTGTTCCTGCAAGATTTTTTCGGCTAGCGTTAGTGCCATACTGGTATCCTCTAATTTATATAAAATGATGGTGTCAGTATATCTTTTTTTTACAAAATGTACTATACTATTTAGGCTTTATGCAGAAAAAATCTTTTGCCGGACTACAGTATTTTTTTCTCAGCCTGATGGCTTTTATCTTTTTTTCCTGTTCTAATTTGCAGCAGGAAAAGCGGTATGAAGAAGATGCTTTGTCCCTGAAAGAAACTGCGGCCGCAAGGGCCATGGAAATTCCCTGGACTGGTGCTCTGGAAGGAAACAGACTTACATCAGAAATCAGTACCCAGTCAGGTATTTCCCGCTCAGTTCCCCTTACTCCTTTGTCAATGATTGCCGGCGGTGAAGAAAATGATGTGCTTCCCATTTTCCCTTTTCTTAAAGATTTTGGTTCTCTTGATACAAGTTTGCTTTCAGAAGATGTAGTAAAAGTGCTTAACGGTTTTTGTACGGCTATCAGTAAGGGGCAGAATGCAGATTTCTATATGGCAGCGGAATGCCTCTACCAGCTTGCTCTTTTTATCCGTGACATGGAACTGTATGTGCCAGAAAAAAAGTCTGAGGAATTAAAAGACGAAAAAAAAGAGAGTGCAGAAACCGGCGATAAGAAGGAAAAAGCAGAGGATAAAGCCGAAGGTGAAGAATCAGACGCCGATGGAGAAAAAAAAACAGAGCCGGGTTATACTTTTTTTGATTCCTATTTTTATGGTCAGCCTTATGCAACCGGTACCATGTTTGAAGTTCCCGTTCGTTTTACTGGTTCCGAACGTTCTGCAGATATTCTGGTATTCCTTTCAAAAGAAGACGGAACATGGAAAGTGGATGAACTGCAAATCTTAAAGTCGGAGATAAAAAATGGCGGAAAATGATTTGTCCGGCATTGAACGCCAGCTTGTCCTGCAGTATCTCATCGATGGTAACGTTCCCATAACCGTAACTTCTGAAGACAAGACCGAGTCAAGTCATATTTTTCCTGTGGCTGTCCGGGCCGAACAGATGACCGTGCTTGACCAGGGAATTATCCTCTTAAAAAATCCCCCGGAGAATATAAAGACTTTTGAAGGAAAGAATGTAAGGGTTCAGTTCTATTTTAATAAAGTCGGCCTCTATTTTGTTACAAAAATGAAAAGAGTTTCGTCCGGTCCTGCCATTGTTATTCCCGCAACAATTCAGCGGGTGACAGAAAGGGTAGAAGTAAAGCCTCATCCATTTACGGCAGTCTTGTACTATGCCCTGCAAAAAAATGCGGGCGACCTGAATATTGTCTGTCAGTTTGATGATTCTTACGCCCTTTTTTCTCAGAGCGATAAAAACAATGCCATTATCCGTTATCTGGCAGACACTCCTCAGGAAGATGTGGCCCTGCAGGGAAAAATCATTCCGCCTACCGTTCTCCACATTGACCAGGAAGGCATTACCTTTGGTGCAGATAAAAGAACCATTTCTTTTTCAGAGGGAGCAGAATATGCCCTCAAACTGGGGTTTCCCCTTCCAAAACCATTAAAAGAGAGAGAAATCTACGTTACCTGCATGGTGCATCAGGTTTTTACTGATGATGCGGGAACAAAATGCTGTGCAATCTGCCGCTACACATCCATTAAGGAAGAGGATCTGCGTTTTCTTTCTGACTGTCGTCGCTAGTATTGTCTGCCGGCAAGTCTTTTTCTTCTTTTGGTTTTCCGCCGATAAGAATGGCAATAGGCTTGAGATATGAAATGTTCTCACAGATAATCTTGATGATTACCATGATGGGAACGGCAATAAGCATTCCGACAAATCCCCACATCCAGCCCCAGAGAGACAAGCTTACCAGAATGATAAAGGGAGAAATTCCCAGATTCTGTCCCTGTACACGAGGTTCAATAATGCTTCCGATAATCATATTTGTGGCAAGCATAAGGATAGCGATGTAGATGATGACTCCCCATGAAGGATAGAACTGTATCAGGGCAAAAAGTACGGTCAGCACTCCGGAAATAATTGAACCGAAAGTAGGGATGAAATTCAGCAGAAAAGCCAAAAAGCCCCAGACCAGAGGAAATTTCAGATGGGCAAGCAGAACGCCTATGGTCACAACTATGCCTGTTGCCGCTGACATGATGAACTTGATGAAAATATAGCGGGTAACGTCTGTTACAATTTTATGAGCTATGCCCTTTACTTTTCCGGTTTCAGCGCCATCTTCTTCAAATGCCTTGCGGATTTTTTCCTTTGTGGCATTCATTTCAGCCAGGAGGAAAACGGAAAAAAGCACTACCAGAAGGAGATTTCTGGAAAAGTTGTAGATTACGTTTGTAAAGCTCAGTGCGTATTTTCCGATGGTGTTGCGGATTGAAATGTGGCTCCACATGTTTTCAACAAAGGTCATGTCTTTGTCCACTTCAATCTGAAATTCTCCGGCTATGCGGGCATAAATTGTGTTCAGCCTTTCTTCGTAAGCGGGTAAAGATTCTATGATTGAGGAAAAACCTGTGGTCAGGATATTTGCCATGGAACCGATGATACCGAAAAAGACGACAAAAACGACCACAATGGCGACCCACCAGGGAAAGTGCAGCTTTTCATTGAGTTTTCTTATGACTGGATAAAAAACAAGAGAAAGCATTACGGACACAACAACCGGCAGTACGACTGATGACATCAGTTTTAAGATGGCACCAGCTGCGATTGCGCTTAAAAAGAGGAGCAAAAGAAAGATACCGCGGGTTGAAGTGTTCTTGTCTGGCATTTATTTTTTTACCGTGTGATAGACCGGGTCAACGATTTCTGTTTTTGGACCGATTTTGTCGAATCCGCAGAAAGGAACCAGTGCCGGCGGAACGGTGATTGAGCCGTCCTCATTCTGATAGTTTTCAAAGATAGCAAGCATTGCGCGTCCAACGGCAACGGCAGTACCGTTGAGCATGTGAACGTATTTGTTCTTGCCGTCATCGTCGTGATATTTAACATTCAGACGGCGTGCCTGATAGTCAGTACAGTTAGAGGTAGAGGTAACTTCACCGTAATCTCCGTCCGGGTTTTCGGCTGTTGCACGTCCGGGCATCCATGCTTCCAGGTCCCACTTGCGGTAGGCAGGAGCACCCAAATCACCGGTACATGTATCAACAACGCGGAAGGGCAGTCCCAGTCCGGTAAAGATTTCTTCCTCAATCAGACGGAGTTTTTCGTGAATCTTGTCGCTGTCTTCGGGAAGGCAGTATACAAACATTTCCACCTTGTCAAACTGATGGACGCGGTAGAGTCCCTTGCTGAAGTGACCGGCAGCACCTGCTTCGCGGCGGA
>DFDV01000135.1:6213-6845 GCA_002369025.1 Treponema sp. UBA3819
CGGCGGAAACAGTGAGAAAGTCCGCAGTAGAAAAGGGGCAGGCTTTCTTTTTTAAGGATTTCATCTGAGTGGAAGCCGCCTAGAGTGATTTCTGCAGTTGCAACCAGACAGGTTCCTTCTTCTTCGATTGCATAGACATTGCTTTCGTTTCCGCGGGGATTAAAACCGATACCCTTAAGGATTTCTTCGCGGGCAACATCAGGCGTAATGAATGTAGTAAAGCCATGCTTACGCAGAATGTTCAGTGCGTACATAATCAGGGCTTCTTCCAGGAATACTGCTTCATTCTTGAGGTAGTAGAACTTCTGGCCGGAAACTTTTGTTCCGCGGTCAAAGTCAATCAAATCAAGGCTTTCGCCCAGCTGAACATGATCCTTTGGCTTAAAGGCAAATTTGCGGGGAGTTCCGACTTTCTTGACTTCAAGATTTTCTGTATCGACTTTTCCAACGGGTACATCAGGATGAGCCATGTTTGGAATCTGACGGCCTGCTTCATCCAGCTTAACTTCTGTTTCAGCAAGACGCTTTTCCATTTCAGCAATCTTATCTTTGAGAGCCTTTCCCTCAGCGATATATTTCTGGCGGGTATCATTGTCCAGTTTTTGCTTCATTGCGGCAGCATTTTCATTGCG
>DFDV01000199.1 GCA_002369025.1 Treponema sp. UBA3819
AAACTGAATTTTTTGGAGGTTGCGTTAAAACATCTGTGCAGTGCTTTATCGGGCAGAACCCGAAATCTTGGTATTACAAGCTAATCTTAAGGAGATTAAAATGAAAAAAATTCTTGTTTGTACTTTTATTTTTACTGCGGCTCTTTTTATTTCAGGTTGTGCTACAAATGTGGCAAAACTTGCAGATTCAAGTGATGGCGTCGGGGCAATCAAAAAGCTTTCCAAGATGCTCATAAAAGACAGCGGCGATCAGGAAGCGGCTGATGTATTTGACGAAGTTTACAGACGTGAGATGGACAATAACCTGACCGTAATTGGAAATGGCGTTGACAGGATTTTAAGTGATTTTGCAAAGAGTCAGGGAAAGTCCACTGCAAAAGATGCCCTTGCCTCCATTGTTAAGGATCTTGGTGAGAAAAGAAAAACAAATTCTTATACTGTAATGAATTCAACTGCCGTTCAGGAAACGGAAAAACGTCTTTCTGCCCTCAAGGGCGCTTACTATGATTTGATGGAAATTCAGAAAGCCGTAAAGGAAATGCCTGATGAAATTGGCGGAGAAACTGTTTATACGGTAGAAAAAAACAGCTCTGATTTTGAGAAAGGCTGGACTGACACAGCAAATGCAATCGGTGACTTCTATGTTCTCTGCGCAAACTCCATGCTTCCTTCCATTGATACGGCGGATATGGCCCGCATAATTGAAATCCTGGAGAAAAAGGCCTATCCGGCATATCAGAGCTATGACAAGGTGCAGACCGTAAAGAAGACAATAGGAAAGCTTTCTTTTGAGAACGCAGAGGCGTACCTTTCAAATGCAAGAAAATATCTTGAGTCCTACAGCAAGGATTCAACAAATTCCGACAAAAAATCTGACGCGGCTTTGGGACTTCTTTCCGCGACGGGAGCGCTCACCAACTATTCCAAAGCCAAGGAGTGGGATTCAAGCCTGAACATTACGGAAAAGAATAAGGAAGCGAATTATCTCTTCGGTGTGGCGAACTTAAATCCGGTTCTGGACGGAATCGAAAGCAAGCCAAAAGATGCCTTGAAAAGCGCTTTCAGTGCCTTTACCGATGCAAAGGGATTTAAGGATTCCTATGAGCTTAGAAAACTTTCACGCAGCTGGAGGGCAAAATACGGGGACGGCGAGAGATTTGTAATTTCCAAGTTTGTTTACACTACTACAGGTACTGAGCTCTTGTATGACGAGGAAGGAAATCTTGCATCGATAAAAGGAAAATCTGTTTCAGAATTGAGCGCAAAAGAAATCAAAGAGTATGACGAGTGGGATCACAGCGAAATCATCTTGATTGACGGATGCTTTGACCAGCTCAGGGGAACTCACAGTCTGGTTCTCGCTACCGATTTGTATGGAAAACTTGTGGAGACAGCTTATGAGATTTCTGATGACGGGACCATCACTGTTAAAAATCAATATGGAAAAGTAACAAACACCTTTACCACGGAGGACGGTGGAAAGACATACATTGAGAAAATTCAGGGAAGCGTTACTTACTATACGAAGCGCTGAGCCGCTGTCAGGAGGCTGTTCAGAAATGGACAGTCTCTGATCTGCAATTATTCAAGGAGGTAATCATGAAACGAATCATAAAGGTAATTGCACTCGTTTCAATAGTTGGACTTACATATAACTCCGTTTTTGCCGCCACCAAGGAAAAGTTCAATCGGACGACAACCACAGAAACAAGCAAATCTACTGACGAAAAGCAGTCCGCGGCATTGGCGTATGACAAGGGGTATCAGGCAGGATTGAACGGAATTTCTGCAAACGTAATCGTTCCAAAAGCATACGCGGCACATTCAAAAGAATATACTGAAGGCTATAAAAAAGGTTATGCCGAAAAACAGGCCGCGGATTTAGCTTACGAAAAAGGATATCAAGCCGGAAAAGTTTCCAATACTCCAAAAGTAACTGTTCCAAAGGCATATTCGGCAAACTCCAAAGAATACACAGAAGGCTTCAAAAAAGGCTATGACGAAAAACAAGCCGCAGTCCAGACTGCTTACAACGCCGGCTACGATGCAGGTACAAAAGGAACTTCCGCAACTGCATCTGTTCCACAGGCATATTCGGCAAATGCCGCGGATTACACTAGAGGCTATCAGCAGGGATATAACGACAGACAGGGAGCGTATGACGCAGGATTTAGTGCAGGATATCTGGCAGGAGAAACAGAATCAAGCAGCGTACCTTCCTCAATTCCCGGAGCATATTCAAAATTTACATCTGCTTACAAAATGGGATATGGTTCAGGCTGGGCTACAAAAAGACAGGAAATCATAATTTATAAAGAAGGATACAATGAAGGTCTGAGGGGGCTTTCTGAAACTGCGGCTGTTCCAAGAGACTATGCAGGCGCGGAATGGATGTCAAACAAGTACACTGAAGGTTATGCCGCAGGGCTGGCGGACTACTTGGCTTCACCGGAGGCTGCCGAAGCTGCCAAAAACGCGTACGATGCAGGGTATTCAGAAGGCCTGGAAGCTGGAAAAAGAAATCCTCATGTAGATAGAAATAATCCTGAAGTTCCGGGTATCTATAGTGTTTTTAAAGACAAATACAAGGAAGCCTATAGAACAGGTGTTGCTGAAAGCGTCGTTCAATTAGGTTATGGCGACGGATACGCAGCCCGGGAAGGAGAACGTATTAGTAGAAGCCTTTATTCTGTAGAAGGATACTATACTGGTTACAGCAAGGGTAAAAGTGACAAGGCTGCAGGCTGTAAATCTGCATATCCAGTGAATGAAGATCTCATTAAGTATTCTTCTATGGTTTATGTAGAAGCAGGGAAAGGCAGTGGAAAAAAAGTTGAGTCCGGAGGAGACGGACTCCTCGATGATTATTACGACATTGCTCCTTTCTTCATTGGAAAGTACGAGGTTACTCAAGAATTCTATGAGTCAATTTTGAAAAGGCGGGGGAATGTGAAAGTTGGAAGACCTACATATACCCTTGACGCTAAGCCTTCGAGTTTTGGGGAAGATACGCTGGTAAGCGGAGAAGTTCAGAAAAACAGACCCGTGGAGTCTGTCACATGGTATGATGCAGTTTATTTTTGCAATGCATTGAGTCAAATTCAGGGACTCACCCCTGCTTATGCAATCACGATCAAGAAACTCGACATCTCTTTGGACGAAACCCATATTCTGGATGCAGATGTTACATGGAACAGGGAAGCAAACGGATATCGCCTTCCGTCAGAAGAGGAGTGGGAATTCGCGGTCCGCGGCGGAGACCCGAATGCAAAAGACTTTACCTATTCATTTAGTGGTGCATCTGATAAATCCTTCACATTTGGAAACAAAACAAGCAGGGCTTTGGATAAAGTCGGCTGGTATTCTTATAATCCAAGCGGAGTAACGGAAAATACTCAAGGCAGCAAAGGTGTTCCGGGTTATTGCACTCACGAAGTCGGAAAGAAGAATGCCAACAGATTGGGAATCTTTGACATGAGCGGAAATGTTGCAGAAATGGTCTTTGATTTGGGAGATGGCAATGAACGCATATTGCGTGGCGGCTCTTATGCCACTAGTGCTGCATCTTGTCATGTCGTGGCGTGGAACGATCAGGATCCTTCCGTTCGATCAACAGGAATCGGCTTCCGCATTGTCCGAAACGCAGAATAATTATTGGAGGTAATCATGAAAAAAATAATGCACAAAGTAATGGCTGTCATTTCAGTCATTGCCGTCAGTATTTTGGCAGGCTGTATGTCGGCAAAGCATTTGCTGGAAAAAGGAGACACAGTTTCTGCGATAGAAAAACTGGCGAAAAATCTGACAAAGAAAAGTACAAGCCAGGATGACGCGGACATGTTTGTTTCGGTCTATCCCTATGCAGTTGAGGAGCGGCTTGAAAATCCTGAAACAGTTTCCGAAGTCGTGCAGGGCTTTATCGAATCAAAAAACGCGTTTTCTTTAGGGGTCGCGCTTGAGACTGTAAAAAAATCCTTGCCCGGCGGCACATTCATCGGGGAGGAAAGTTCCGTTCGGCAGGCTGTAAATCAGGCGGACAAGGCTTATACCCGTGCGGAGGATTTGTACAGAATCCAGAAGGCAGTCAGAGCAATGCCTGTTGAAATCGGGGATCCGAGAAAGGGAAACGTCTATCTGGTTGAAAAGTATTCGGATGATTTTTCCGCAAGATATAATGAAGCAAGCCGTGAAATGTCCAGATTCGTATATGCGATTGCCGAAGCCGGATATCCGGGAAGCGGAGTAAACGAAAAGAAGAAACTTTACGACCTGTATGAAAAAGCTGCAAAGTACGATTCAAATATAATCGGGGACTGCAATCTGAGACAGGCTTCTTTGGCATATTCAATCGGAGATGCACTTGTTTCTTCTTCAAGTCTTCAGGATAAAAAGGATGCGCTTGATTACTTTAAGAAGTGTGATACAAAAAAGCCCGGTTACAATGACGTTAAAAAAAGAATACTCGGCTGTAATTATGACATCGGAACATATTATCTGGATCGCTTTGAGTCAGGAAAATCCCGTTCTGATATAAAAGAAGCAATTTACTATTTCGGTTATGCGAAGGATTACAAGGATGCCGTCAGCATGAAAGCCTATTGTGAAAGTCTGCTTTCGGAGCTTGACAATCCGCCATCCCAGGTTTCACAACCTGAGTCATCTGAGCCGACAGAGGTGAGGGCTCCTGAGGTGCTCGTTGATTTTGGAAATCTTGTTTATTCTGAATCAGCTCCAATGGCAGCACTTACAATAAAGGTTTCAAATGCAGACCATTTGCTGAGTGCAGGCGAGTTTAAGGTTTCAAAGAGCAATACTATCGGTTCTGTAGAAATCGCTGCAAACAAGAGAGCTGCAAATTCATCAGCTCCCATGATTTATGTTGCTACGGTTTCCAAAATCACAGGCGACGGCTCATTTACAATCAGCGTACTTAATCAAAAGGGTGGCGTCATCGAAACAAGTGAGACTTATACAATCAGCAAGGCAAAACTCTTTGCTCCTCCAATTCTTTCTTCCGGAAAGATTGTCTATTCAAAAACAGACTCAGACATTTCAGTGGATATTGTTGTCCGCAATCTGAAAAAAACAGTTACCCCTGCAGATATTGTAATCTCTCAGAATACAACAGGCGGAAAACTGACGGAAGTGAGCGTGGGAACATCTTCAACCGGATATCCGACTTACAACGCTGTGTTCGAGGGAGTCACACAGTCTGGAACCATCTTGCTTTCTGTTCTTGGTGATGACGGAAGTTTCATAGCAACATCTGATGGAAAGACAAGCATTTCCTATACGGTCAATTTTGCAAATGTTTATGTTCCTCCTGTAACGGTTCCTGAAAAGACAGATTCTACTTCGTCTTCAACGGAAAAGCCTTCAACTGCATCATCTGCATCTTCGTCCGGCACAACAAACAGCAGTGCGGGAAAGACATCAACTACTGATAATCTGATGAAGCAGCCGCTTAAGCCTGCGGTAACATTCGGACCTCTCGTCTATTCAAAGACAGAACCCTCTGTCACGCAGACTGTATCGATTAAGGGTTTGACTTATGTACTTGCCGAAAAGAGTTTTGATGTGTCTGTAACTGGAAAAGCGGGTAAACCGATTATACAAATTCCTGCTGTCAAGACAAAACTTACGGAGACAAACGAAACCGTTTACGGAATAACAATTCCAAACATTGAGGGTGCGACCGGATTTAGTGTAGTGATTCTTGATCCAAACGGAAAAGATGCTGTCGCAAAACATTCAGAAAAGATTGACTCCTCAAAAGTCTATGTTCCTGCAGTTCCGGTTGAAGTGACATTCGGCTCAGTTACATTCTCAAAGACTGACTATGAGGCGACTTTCCCCGTAAACATCAAGGGACTTGACTATCTTCTTACTGACTCCAACTTCGTAAAGGAAAATCAGGGCGGACTTGGATACACGGGAGTTACGGTAAAGAC
>DFDV01000082.1 GCA_002369025.1 Treponema sp. UBA3819
ACCGCAACAAATTCTACGCTTCCGGACTTAAAGTGCCTCTGGCAATGATTTACAAGGAGCGCGATTATTCTGTTGTTACTCAGGATGCAAAAAATACCAACATCAAGAGCATCAAGCTGCTGGGTGACGTAAAGGGTAAGGTTGCATTCCTTGCTGACGATATGCTGGGTACCGGTGGAACTCTCTTAAAGGCTATGGGCTTTTTGAAGGAACTGGGCGCTACAAAAGTTATCGCTGCAATTTCTCTGCCCTTCTTTACGGGTAACGCAATTGAACTCTTTGACCAGGCATACAAAGACGGTCTTTTCTACCGCGTTATCGGTACAAATGCAGTCTACCACTCAGACTTAAAGGACAAGGAATGGTTTGTTTCTACAAACGTAAGCGGTCTTTTTGCAAATGTCATTACAAGACTGCATCATGACCAGAGCCTGAGTGATTTGCTTGATAACCGTACGATTATTGACAAGCTGATTAAGAAAGACTGATAGCGGCATGAAAACTTACAATCTGCCCGACCACGCTTCCTGTCTCATTTTTGACATCGACAGTACTCTCTACACCTGCCCGGAATATGCGGCAGAGCAGATTGACTGTCAGGTGCGCCATTTTGCTGATTTGCGGGGTATTTCCCATGAAGAAGGACGCGCCATGGTAGCGGATTTCCGCAAAAAATATGCGGAAGAGCACAATGGCAAAAGAATCAGTCTGGGAAATCTCTTTACAAACTTTGGCATTCCGATTGAAGAAAGCATTGCATGGCGGACAGAACTGGTTCACCCGGAAGAATACTTAAAACGCGATGAAAAGATGATTTCCGTACTCAGCGAACTGAAGAAAAACTATCATCTGATTTGCGTTACCAACAATCCCCTTGCTCCCGCCATTAAGACTCTGGAAGTACTTGGCATTGACCAGCTGATAGAAAAAACAATCGGCCTGGACACCTGCATGAAAAGCAAGCCGGCCCGCGAAAACCTGCTGCTTGCCGCAGAAACAGCCGGAGTTCCCGTAAATGAATGCATAAGCATCGGCGACCGCTACGACATAGACCTTGCCCTCCCCCTTGAAATGGGAATGGGTGGCATTCTCGTAAGCGGGGCCGAAGAAGTCTACCAGTTGCCTTCCATTCTTCCTCCGCACGGAGCCGGCTCAACTCCGGCGGAAAAAGATCTGCTTTTGGAAACACTGGTTGCCTTTCTGGCATAAACAGTGGGAAAAGCAGCCTTTTTTTACTGTTCGGTAACTTCCAGCACTACAAGACTGCCGTCCCTCTTTTTAAAGCCTTTGACTTCTACATTTTTGCCGTCGAGCTTTTTCAAATCTTCCAGCGTAAGGGGTTTGGGCGGATTCTTAAAGGATTTTTCTGACTTGCCTTTTTCCTTCTTTTTATTCCTGCTGTCCTTATTTTTCCAGCCTTTTTTGTCATCATTCTTTTTGCTCTGAAAGTCTTTTTTATCCGGCATGTCTTTTTTTTCCTTCATACCTTCCCTGCCTTCCGGTTTTTTCATCAGCTGCAGGGCAAGGCTTTCTCCTTCTGCAATCTGGAGGCTGGCGGCTTTGTCTTCTTCTCCGGCATAGACCAGTTTGCCTGTCAGTGTGGTCAATTCCATGCCGGGTCTGGGACGGTCATCGTCATTTTTTTCTGATGACTTTCCGTTAGATTTGGCGGTGGCGATACTTCCTGCCAGCATAAGGGCAAGAAGCACAAAGATTACTTTTGTCTTTTTCATATAAAACTCCTGCAGGTGTGCTAAGATTTTTTACTGCACATCCTGTATATTTCAAAAAAAAGAATGCCCGATTGTTACTCAAAAAGCCATAATCATTCTGTTATAAAACAAAATGTTATTCCGGATTAAAAAGCGCTGGAGCGGGAGTGAAGTTCGCTTGAAAGATTTGGTAAAAAAAGCGACAATATTTTTATGGCTCAAAGTGATGTGAAAAAAAATCAGGATGAAATGCTTCTCCGCATGACAAGCGCACCTGTCGGCGGGCTCATCACGCGCATGGCTATTCCCACCATCGTCAGTATGATGATAACGGCAATCTACAACATGGCTGACACTTTTTTTGTATCTCAGCTGGGAACAAGCGCAAGCGGAGCCGTGGGAATCAATTTTTCCATCATGACCATAATTCAGGCCCTGGGCTTTACCATCGGAATGGGGTCAGGAAGCCTTACTTCACGGGCGCTGGGTGCAAAGGATTACGAAAAAGCAAACCGCTACTGTTCTTCCGCCATTGTCTTTACATTTGTGACAGGCATTATTCTGGGTGCCACGGGACTGATTTTTCAAAAGCCACTGGTTACAATGCTGGGAGCCACACCTACCATTCAGCCCTACGCAGAAGACTATGCCCGCTACATTCTGACAGGCGTTCCCTTTATGTGCACAACCTTCGTAATGAACAATCAGCTGCGTTTTCAGGGAAAGGCAATGCTGTCCATGGTGGGACTGACCTGCGGAGGCATTCTGAACATTGCCCTTGACCCCCTCTTTATCTTTGTATTCAAACTGGGAATCAGCGGGGCGGCAATTGCAACCCTCTTAAGCCAGTGCGTCAGTTTCAGTCTGCTGCTTTCTGTCTTTCTGCGGAAAAAATCTGTTGCCGAGCTTTCCTTTTCCCATGTGTCATTCCAGGCAAAAACCTATGCAAGAATTCTCAAAAACGGTCTTCCCTCTCTTTTCCGTCAGGGCATGGCAACCTTTGCAACAATTCTTCTTAATGTGGCGGCAGGAAGATACGGAGACGCGGCAGTGGCAGGCATGTCCATTACAAACCGGGTCTTTATGTTCCTCATGTCAATTGCCATCGGCATAGGCCAGGGATTTCAGCCGGTCTGTGGCATTAACTTTGGCGCCCGCCGGCTTGACCGCGTAAGGGAAGCCTTTTTCTTTATGGTAAAGGCAACTTTCAGCGTAATGACTGCATTCGGAGTCCTTTTTGTCATCTTTGCCCCGCAGATTGTGGCCGCCTTCCGTAACGACCCGGATGTTATTTCCGTCGGCTCCCTTGCCATGAGGTGCCAGTGTGCCAGCCTGCCCCTCCATGCAATACTTTTTGGCACCAACATGATGCTGCAGACAACGGGCGAGGCAAAAGCGGCAACCTTCCTTTCCAGCCTGAGACAGGGGCTCTATTTTATTCCCCTCATTCTGATTTTACCCCACATCATTGGCATTACCGGCGTGCAGATTACCCAGGCCATCAGTGACCTGCTCACAAGCGCAACTTCCGTTCCCTTTGCCATAGGATTTTTCCGCAAGATGAAGAGGATGGAAGAAAAATCACTCTAAGCCGGCGTCAGCTTCCGGGCAGGCCGGGGGGGCACTTACTTCACAATCTCAAAGAATAGTTGTATAATGGGAGCACAATTTTCATTGAATAAGGACGAAACAATGGTTATTCTTACTTTGAACTGCGGTTCTTCTTCCGCAAAATACCAGGTTTATGACTGGGACAACAAGGATGTTCTGGCAACAGGCGTTGTAGAGCGCGTTACACAGGACGGTTCAGTTATTACGCACAAGCCCAAGGGAAAGGACAAGTTTGTGCTGGAAAGCCCCTGTCCCACCCACAAAGAAGCTATTGAGTTGATTTTGAACGCCATTACAGACAAAGACCACGGCGTTATTTCTGACATGAGCGTTATCGGCGCTGTAGGACACCGTGTTCTGCATGGCGGCGACAAGTTTACCAAGAGCGTTAAGGTTACACCCCAGGTTCTGGATACATTCCGCTCAGTTATCGGTCTGGGTCCCCTCCACATGCCGGCAAACATCATGGGTATTGAAGCAGCACAGAAAGTACTTCCCAACGTACCCCATGTTGCCGTTATGGATACCGCATGGCACCAGACTATGCCGGCAAGCTCATTCATGTACGCAATTCCCCATGAATGGTATGAAAAATATGCAGCACGCCGCTACGGTTTTCACGGAACTTCATTCCTTTACACCGCAAAGCGCGCATCTGTCCTTCTGCACAAGGCTCCCAAAGACACCAATGTGATTATCGCTCACGTAGGTAACGGTGCTTCAATGTGTGCAGTAAAGAATGGCTGCTGCTACGACACTTCAATGGGTATTACTCCGCTGGAAGGCCTTGTGATGGGTACACGCTCAGGCGACATGGATCCGGCTCTTCCCTTCTACATCATGCGCGAAACAGGCATGAGCCCTGCTGACATGGACAACGCAATGAACAAGAAGTCTGGTCTTCTGGGTATTACAGGTCAGTACACAGACCGCCGCGATGTTACTTCTGCTGCAGAAAAGGGTGACAAAAAATCTCAGTTGGCTCTGGACATGGAATGCTACCGCCTGAAGAAATACTTCGGCGCATACACAGCAGCAATCGGTCCTGTAGACGCAATCGTCTTTACAGCTGGTGTTGGCGAACACTCTCCGATTATCCGTGCAAAATCTCTGGAAGGTCTTGAATTCATGGGAATCAAGATTGACCCCAAGAAGAACGCTCTTGCAAATTCATCAAACTGCGAAACCTGCATCAGCACAGACGACAGCAAGGTAAAAGTATTTGTCATTCCGACTGATGAAGAGCTGGTTATGACAGAAGATGCTTACGCAATCATGAACGGCACCTACGACGTTCACACCAACTTTACCTACAGCTTCCAGAGCCCTGACTACAAAAACAAGGCTCGCGAGGAAGGCCTGAAGAAAGATCTGGAAAAGACTCCGGAACTCGCTTCAATCATCGTACGTCCGTAAATAATCAGCGTACCTTCATAACTATCGGGGGATTTATTCCCCCGATTTTTTTTCAGTAGCCCCGCTGACAGGCGCCCTTGGCAAGGCGATTGCGGGTTGTCTCGTCAGTGAGGATACGGACAAACTCCATGGCATATTCTTCGGCAGTTCCGGGGCCACGACCTGTGAGGACATTCCGGTCAAAGACAAAGGGAACGCCGCGAATCAGTTTAGAATCTTTCATGGCTACATCCATTTTTGGTGCTGAGCCGCAGTAATTTGCAAGGTCATCTTCCATACCGGGATAGCAGGTATAACTTTTTCCCGAAAGAATGCCTGTTTTTGCCAGCACTACAACAGGAGCGGCGCAGATTGCCGCAACAATTTTTCCCGCATTATGCATTCTTTTTATCAGGTCTACCGCAGGCTCGCAGTTTGCAATGTTTATTGCACCTGGCATACCACCGGGACAAAAAACTGCATCAGAATAGTCTTCACCGACAGAATGTAAATATACGTTGAGCTGCATGTCTGCAACGATAGAAATACAATGCGAGCCCATGACCAGGGCGGTACTTTCAATGGAACCTTTTTCGGGAATTGCGACAGTTGTTACATCCACTTCTGCGCGGCGCAAATAGTCAATAATCGTTATGGCCTCAATCTCTTCAAATCCACGTGCCAGAAAAACGGCAACTTTTTTCATACTTTTTCCTCCTGCTTTTGTCTGTCTTTCTATCATAGCACAGATTTCTAAAAAATGTAAAAAACCTTCGTCAGAGCGCAAAATTTTCTGTTGAAAAATCAGCAATCTTCTTATAAAATAGAAATATGAAACAAGTTTTGCTTATGGATGCTGACAATAATTTCCGTGAGTTTCTAAAAGAAAAACTTACCCCCTACGCCATCAACGTAGAAAGCGGAAGCGGAATTTTAACGGCATTCACACGCACAATTAAAGTCCTCCCCGATCTGCTGATTCTTGATATAGAATCTGTTAGTGAAGCATTACCCTTTCTTCAGCAGAAAAAAGCGGATCCCAACGCAAAATCAATTCCGGTCATCATAATCGGACCAAAAATCGAAAAGGACAAGATTGCAGACCTCATTCAGCTGGGGGTAGTTTCTTACTTTAAGCGCCCCCTCAAAATGGACTTGTTTCTGGATGCACTGGGAAAAATTCTGGGCATCACTTTTTCCATGGACACTACCCCCTGTGTGCTGAACATGCACGTCAATAATCAGGTTCTTTTTATTGAAATTGCCGGGGGCCTGAACCACGAAAAAATCACCATGATGAAGCATAAAATTCCTGATTTCATCAAGGATATAGAAGCTGACCGCCCCAAGGTCATCGTCATGCTGACGGATATGGAACTTTCTTTCCTTGATGCGCCCAATCTGGAACTGCTTCTGGACGCCCTGCTTTCCTGTCCAAAGATTCTGCGGCCAAACGTAAAAATCCTTTCTCTCAGTTCCTTTGTTAAGAACCTGGTGGAAGGTCATACAGAATATAACGGCATTAAAGTCGTAAAAAATCTTTCAGAAGTGCTCGGCTCCGTTGTAAAGGGATTTTCAAGTACCACCAGTCAGGAACAAGTTTCTGAAAAACTGCTTGCTGACGAAATTGTACGTGACGAATCCTATGGAACCCGCTTTGTCTCAGAAAGCATCAGCCGAGATGAAGAAGATTATGGCATTCTCTTCCATGCCGCAATCGTAGACGATCAGCCAATCTTCCGCAATCTGCTCAAAAACATGCTTTCTACCATCGGCTGTGAGGCAGAAACATTTGAGAACGGCGACGATTTTCTCTGCGCCATTGAAGAACGCTACTACGACCTTATCATTCTGGACATCTTTATGCCGGGACTTTCCGGTCTTGAAGTACTCAAAAAACTGGCTTCAAAACAGAGCAGCATGCCTGTAATCGTCTATTCCCAGGCAATACAAAGGGAAGTCGTTGTTAAGGCACTGAATATCGGAGCAAAGGCATATCTGGTCAAACCGCAAAAACCGGAGACCATCCTGGCAAAATGCGTAGAAGTCCTCAAAACCGAAGGTATGCGCTATCATGAAAACTAATTTTCACACTCATACAGTCTTTTGTGACGGCAAAAACACGGCAGAAGAAATGGTGCTGGCTGCCATTCAGAAAGGCTTTGAACGGCTGGGTTTTTCTGCCCACAGCATGTATCCCTATGCGTCTGACTGGCACCTGGAAAACAAACAGCACGCCGCATATACAGAAGAAATCCACCGTCTGCAGAAAAAATATGCCGGCCAGATAGAAATCTTTCTTGGCTTTGAAGCAGACTATATTCCGGGAATATGCAGCCCCCGCTTTGAAAATTTTTCTGCCTTTAAGCCGAACTTTCTCATCGGCTCCGTGCACTTGATTTACAATCCCAGAAAAACCTTTGCCGTAGACAGTAATCCGCCTGAACTGGCAGACGGCATCAGAGATATCTATGGCGGAGACGTTCAGAAGGCAACTGGCGCTTATTTTTCCCTGCAAAAAGAAATGCTTGCCCGCGGAGACTTTACCATTCTGGGGCACGCAGACTTAATCCGCAAATTCAACGGAAAACTGAATCTTTTTTCCGAAGATGAGGAATGGTATAAAAAAGAATTACAGTCACTGGCAGAAGCCATAGCAAAAGCCGGCGTCATCACAGAAATCAACACCGGTGCCATTTCCCGCGGCTACATGACAAGCCCCTACCCTTCAGCATATCTGCTTTCGCTGCTGCATGAGAAAAAAGTTCCTGTCATGATTAATTCTGATGCCCACACGACGGAGGGACTTGACTGCGCATTTGATCTTGCCGCAGAACTGGCAAAAAAAGCAGGCTACACAGAAAAAGCAGTGCTCAGTTCTGACGGCATCCAGTTTGTCGCGCTGTAATATCCAGCGTCAGGACTAACGGTTTCTCCGTTCATCGTGGGTCTTGCAGTCTATGCACATAAATGCATAGGGCAAGGCTTCGAGACGTTCCCGGGGAATTTCCTTTCCGCACTTAAGGCAGAGGCCGTATTTGCCCTGCTTGATTCTGTCCAGAGCATTTTTAATCTGCTGCAGGCGGTTTGCATCCTGTGTACCCAAAGATTCCAGAAGCTGACCGTCAATAACATCAGACGCAACGTCAATAACATCACCGGTGGTATCGCCACCTTCCACAATCTTTTTGTAGTCGGCATTCTGAGCTGCAAGGGCTTCAAGAATAGTCTTTTTCTGCTCCTCCAGCTTTACTCTCATCTGCTCTACAAATTCCTTATCCATTTTTCCCAATCTCCCATGTGTTGACAATTTTGAGTATTTGTACATACTAATATAAGTGCAAAATGCAAAAAAAGCAAATTTTTTCGACTAAAAAAGGCACAAATTTTTGGAGGACTTGTGGCAAAAGAGGAAGAAATTGAAGTAGACGGCCTGATTAAAGAGGCACTTCCAGGCGCGAAATTCCGCGTAGAATTAAAGCAGGGAGGACATGTAATTATCGCATATCTCTCTGGCAAAATGAGAAAGCACTTTATTAAGATTGTTCCCGGTGATACGGTAAAAGTTGCTCTTTCTCCCTACGATTTGAATCAGGGAAGAATTATTTTCCGCGAACGCTAAATTCTTCAACGACACAGGCTTTATACAGGCAAAGAGGGCGCAGTTTGAACAGACTGCGCTTTTTTTATCTAATCAGATTTTATTATTTTGAAAAAAGTCTTTTGAAAGCACGGACCATGCCTGACCCGCCTTTTATAATCGCTGCAAAACAGAGGAGTGGTCCAAAGGGCAGAATAAAGATGCTGAACCTGAGGAAATAGATGCCAAAGCCCATAATGAGCAAATTCTGAATCAGCGAGCCAAAACTTTCTGTGCGGGTCATGGGACGTTCCGCCTGGCGGCGGTAATATTCCGTCCAGCCCTCATTCCTCTGATTTTGGCTATTCTGATAGCGTTCCCGCTCTGCCTGCTGAAAGGCTCCGTTAAACCACTGATAGAAGGCATCTTCCTGCTGACTGTAGCCGCCGCGATAGGTATTTCCGTAGCCATTGTAGGTATTGCTGTAGCCGCTGTAGGAAGAGGAAGAATCATAGGACGATGTGGAACCATAACGGTCGTACTGATTGCGCTTGCTTTTGTCTCCCAGAACTTCATAGGCTGCGTTGATTTTTTTGAATTTCTCTTCTGCAGCTTTATCTCCGGGATTTCTGTCCGGATGGTATTTAAAGGCAAGTTTGCGGTATGCCTTTTTGATTTCATCATCGGTGGCACTTTTTGTCACGCCCAAAACACTGTACAAATCGTCCATACTTTAAAGATAATAAATTCCCAAAAAGAATACAAGAAAAAAATCTGTTATTTTATGATAACCCATGTGGCTCCAGTTCCGCCCTGAGTGTGGTCTGGATGTCCTGATGTACCCAGATGCTCGCTGCGCTCAATGTATGTGCGGACCATGGCCCCCAGCACCGGATCTGAGCCGTGAGAGTGATTTCCCTTGCCGTGAACAATGAGAATCTTTTTAAGGCCCCGCCTTTTGCAGTCCAGCACAAAAGATTCCAGGCGGCTCCAGGCCTCGTCGCGGGTAAGACCATGTAAATCTATGCGGGCTTCCGGCCTCATGGTGCGCAGATATTCGCGGCTCTGCATTTTATTTTCTTCCGCATACTGGTCGGCAATCTTATCTTTGTCCACAGTTCCGTAGCGGCGGAGCCACATCTCCATGGGATTGATTTTCCGGCGGGCATCTGCTTCCATAATCTCTTCTGCACTGTAGCCCTGGGCCATCGCCGCTTTTTCTTCTGCAGTAGGTGCATTGGCTTTTTTGTGAGATACCTGGTTCTGAGGCTGTTTTTTCTTCTGTTTTTCTGATTTCTGCTGGTCTGACCACTGATTCAAAATATCGCCAAAATCCATGACTATTCTTCCTTTTCCTTTACCCATCCGGCGTAATCGTCGCTTTTAATATACACCCAGTCACCTGCTTTTTCTACTATCTGTACGCGGGTTTCTGCCGGTATCTGCATGACAGAAGAAGCGGAATCTTCGGGAATTGCATAGACTGCTCCGCCACTGAATACTGCGTATGTTTTACGGTTGGCGGCATAAGAGCAGAGCGCACAGGCCAGACAGACAAGGGCAAGAATGAGGGGCAGAATCACCTTTCTTTTCTGATGGAGCAAATGCATGGTTCCTGAGAGCAGAAGAGATGCGATGAAAGCGGCAAAAAATGCCAGACTTCTCTGCTTCTTTGATGGAAGAAGTTCAAGTGTCCTGCTTCCGCCAGCCTTCTCCTGACTGATAACTTTTTCATCAGAGGGAAGCAGATTCTCTTCATCCTCCGGTGGGGCAGCAAAAGTCTTCTCAAATATATTGGTCCGGGAGACAGATTTTTCCTTCTCAGTTTTGGCCGCCTTCACAAGAATCACCTGTCTGGGAAGAGAAATCATTTTTCGTGTGCCGTTATAGGCAACTGCCTCTACAGAAAAAGAGGGAATGTCATAAGAACCTTCCACCAGCGGCCGCCATGAAAAACGGGCCAGAGGAAATGCCTGGGGAGAAAAACCTTTCTGCTGACTTTCTCCGCGTGCGATGTCAAATCTTTCCAATTCGGTAAAAATTGAATTTTTAGGCAGTTCCCATGAAAAATGCAGCAGCTGATTACTGTAGCGGATGTAGAGGGTAAAAAGGATTTCATCCCCAACGGAAAGTTCAATAGGAGCAGATGACTTTGCTGTGCGCAGACTTTCATTTTCAAAAGAAACAAAAAGCTGGGGCTGTATGGTCGCAGGGTCTTCGTAAACTGTTATGGGCTCAAAGGGAATGACATAGGGACGGCGGTTTATGTAGACGGTGAGCGGAGGAAGTTTTATCTTTCCTGCTGAAGAAAATGCAATCTGAAAGTGAAAACAGGTTCCCCTTTCGCCATCTGCAGAAGAATATTCACTTTTCCGTGCTGAAAGAAAGCGGGCATCAACTTTTTCTGCGGAATAATCCGTCATGTCAGTGCGGGCAAGAGAGGGATCTATGCCGGGGAGTTCCAGAGTAAACGTCACTTCCTGACCCACAAAGCACATATCGTCCCGGGGAACAAACCTGAGGGAACGGATTTCTGAATCAGAGAGAGAATAAAGATTCAGGACAGGAAGAGACAGAAAAAGCACGCAGAAGAAGGGCAAAAAATGCCTTTTTTCAGCCCATGTCAGTAGTCCAGAATACCATCGTCTTTTTTGTTCGACTGCACCTTTTTCCATTGGTTCTGCTCCTTTTCCTTAATCAATGTGAATACGCCTTTTTGCAGGGCTGAATCATCACGGCTTTCACTCGCCTGCTGCATTTCTTTTTCCGCCCCCTGGGCCTGCCTCATGGCTTCTTCTGTCTGACAGAGTTCCAGATTGATTTTTGCATTTATGTTGTCGGCATCTGCAAGAACTGCTTTTTTAAAGAGGTCAATCGCCCGCTGGTTTTCTCCCCTGTGGTGGGCAATAATTCCTTCGTTGTAAAAGGCTGCACTGAGGATTTGTGGCGGAGCATCGGGCGCAATCTGATTAAGACGGGTAAGCGATGCTTCGTATTCTTCCTGGGCAAGATAGGTTGCAGACAGTCCGAAAAGAGCATACTGTTCCAGTTCAGCATCCTGCCCTGCCTGAGCCATGGAGTCTGCATGCAAAAAAACTGCGGTCGCCTCATGATATCTTTTCTGATACCATGCCCAGGCTCCTTTTAGTATGGAGGCACTTCCGCCAGCCGTACAGGATGAAAAAAATGGCAGAAGCATGACAAGAAGAATTGCCGAAGAGCCGTGGCGGAATCTGGCAGCCGTCAAATCTACTTCACCTGCAATAAATGAAGTGACAAAACAAATGAGCGCAAGCAAAAGGAATATTCCGTGACGGTCAATCTGCTGGGTCTCATAGGCATAGGTTGTCGTATCAGCCGCGAGTTCCCCTGTATCTGAATCAGAGGACTTTGCCGGATGGTGAGAAGGATTTTTTAAGGAGCGAAGCAGGCTGTAGGCAGAAGCGACTTCTCTTGCCTGGACATAGCGAATCAGGGGCGAGTGATTTTTTCTCTGAGGAAGCAGAGTTTTTTCATTGGCCCGGTCACATGCGGTAATCAGTTTTCCCTCATTGAGGGCGGTATGAACTCTTGTCTTTCCGTCGCCTGCCAGGACCTCTGCGCCCAGGCTGCTTCCAAACCCAATCAGGGTTACGGGAATGCCGTACCTCACAGCATCATCCAGGGCAGGCTGCAGGCTCTTGTCGGTCTCATCACCGTCGGTAAAGACCCAGACCTGAGCCGCCTGAGCGGAATTATGGGGAAATGCATTCAGTGCCGCCTGAATTCCACGGCCTATGCTGGAACCGGCGGCTGTCATCAGTTCGGGAGAAAGTGCGTCCAGAAGAGACTGCACTGCGGCACGGTCCTCTGTCAGGGGCACGGCAAGAAGACCATCCCCCTTTGCCAGCACTACGGATACCGATGTCATGCCCATGGAGTCCAGCAGAGCCATTGCATACTGCCGGGCAGCCTGCAGGCGGGTCAGATTATTTCCGCCGTCTTCTGCATTCATACTGTATGAAATATCAAAAACAAAGGAGACTGCCGTACCGCTTTTCTGAACGGAAACATTTTTAGTTCCCCAGGAAATACCGGAAAATGCAAGTACAAGGAAAATCCAGCAGAAAGAACGCAAAAGGCTCTTTAACCAGACAGCCCGTCTGAGATGCTTTAATGTGGCAGTATTTTCCGCATCATTACCGTACAGGTTGCCCAGATTCATCACAAGCCGCCGAAAGCGCACTGCAACTAAAAGCAGGGCTGGAAGAAGCGGAAGAAGGAAAAGAAATGCATAGGGACGGGAAATAGAAAGCATTAGAGCACCTCTCCTAAAAAAATTCTCCTGAAAATCCAGGCCGCAGACAGAAGTATTCCGGCTGCAGAAAGGAAAAGATGCCAGAAATGTTCGTCAGCAGTACGCAGGTAAAATGTCTGCACGCTTGCCTGCAGCTGACTGACCGCAGAAAGGGCATCGGCAAGAGCAAGAGTACTTTCTATGCCAAAATATTGTCCTCCGGCAAGGCTGGCAATATCTTCCAGGGGGCCGGAATCAAAATCAGACTCGTAATATCCTGAACGGACCCTGCCGCTTTCAGGCTCAATGTATTCAATGGGGACGGCTCCCCGGGTTCCGATGCCAAAGGTGTAGATGGTAATGTCATTTTCGGCCGCAAGCATGGCGGCTGTTTCCGGATGAATTGAGCCGGCATTATTTTCGCCGTCGGTAACCAGTACAATGCATTTTTTTGGTGCGGAAGATGAAATCAGATGATAGACGGCTGAACTTAAGCCCACACCGATTGCAGAACCTTCTCCAAGTCCGCCCGCGACAAGAGAATCCAGACGCTGTAAAAAAAGGTCGTGGTCATTAGTGGGCGGAACAACCGCAGCCGCTTCACTCGCCATGGCCACAAGGCCAAAAGATGCGCCCCTGCTTGCATTTACCATGGTGTGTATACCGCGTTTTGCCGCCTCCAGACGAGTCATGCCTGCAATATCCTTTGCCGCCATAGATGGACTGGTATCAAGCACAAAGAGAATATCTGTTCCTTTTGAAGTGTAGAGTTTTTCCTGATGGTGCAGCAAGGGATTGGCAAAGGCAATCACTAGAAGCACATAGCCTGCCAGACAAAGCCCCTGAGCGATGAAAGCGGCAATTTTTCTTCCTGCACCCTTCCATGCAAAGGATTTTCCCTTCCAGTCAGAAAGCGTGAGCGGAAAAGAAATGCGTCTGAGCAGCCCCAGTGCCCTGAGTACAAAAAGCAGGGGAATGAGAAGAAGAAAAAGAAATGCCGCAGGATTTTCAAAGGTCAGCATCGCTACCTCCCAGACTTTCCACCACATGCAGGGCGGATTCTATCAGACTGTCTTTTTCCTCAGGAGTCAGCACTGCGGCAGTCTCAGAGGCATAGCGGATATAATCTGCGCGGGTAAAGAGAGAAAGAATCTCCTGCAGAAGCACATCCTGTCCGTCTGTCAGTTCGCCGCCACAAATAGCGGAAATCTTTTCATAGAGGGCAGATGTATGGACTGAGGCAAAATCCTCTGCAAAGCGCTTGGAAAAGTAGTTTCGCAGAATATGCTGAAGGGCAGCACAGAAAGGCTTATCCCCAAAATCGTCTTTTTTGGCGGCGAGCGCATGAAGTTTTTTAAGGGCAGCACGCATGTTCCTTCTTGCAAGGCGTTCTGCCCGGGATTTTGTGAGAAAATCTGCAATGGCAGGAATGTGAAAGAGAGCAAAAAGAGCCCCGCTCAACACAACAATGAAAAAAACTGCCAGAAGAGCAAGTACCGCCGTTGTTCCGGGCACCACAAGAGGCGGCGAAGGCGGACGAAAGCCCTGGGCTGCAGTTTTTTCCACCACAGAATGAATTTCTACAGGCTCCAGGTCAAGAAGATGGCCGCCGATTGTAAAGGGAGCAAAATCAATCTGTCCGGGCTTCCAGCCGACAAGGCTGAGGGAAAGAGTGTATTCAGTGCCAAAGCGGTCAAGGCTTGCAGAAAGAAGCTGGCAGTTTTCCGCCTGATTGGCAAAAGAGGGAATATCTAAAGGTACATCAGTATGAGTCTGATTTTCCGGCAAAAGTTCGCTTTCCGGGTGAAAAATGTAGCGCAGTTCTGCCCTGTCTCCCACACAGGCGTTTTCCGGCATGAAAATCTGAATGGAATCCGTCATAGGCTGCTCCGGCTTGCGAAAAAGCGGGAAAGCACCTGAACCGGATCTTCCGTTGTAGAAAGGGTCAGCGGATAAGCACCATGCCTCAGACATTCCCCGTGCCAGAAATCAGTACGCTGGCGGTTGTCTTCAAACCAGGCCTGACGGAATGCAGATGAAGAAGTGGGAAGAATCCGCATGGCTCCTGTTTCCCTGTCCTTAAATGGAATGGTACCGATTGCAGGCAGTTCACTGTCACTGGGGTCTGTCACCCGAACGGCAACAAGGTCATGTTTATGGGCAAGACGAGCCATGGGCTGAATCCAGTCATTCATGCGGAAATCTGAAAAGACAAAGACCAGAGACTGTTTTTTGAGAAGTTTTCCCGCACCTTTCAGGGCATTTGCCAGCATGGAACCGGGAATTATATTGTCATCGGTCTGATCAAGGCGGGAGAGAATAGTCATCACCTGTGCCCGCCCCGCCCTTGGCGCATAGGAATAGCGGATTTTACCGTCAAAGAAAACTGCACCCGTTGCACTGGAATTCTGTTCCGCCGCAAGCAGAAGAAGTGCCGCCGCTTCACTTGCCGCAGCAATCCGGCTTCTTCCCCTGCTCCCCGCAAACATTGAAGCTGAGCGGTCAAGAACAAAGAAAACCTGCAGTTCGCGGTCTTCCTCGTATTGCTTTATAAAAGGCTTACCCATGCGGGCGGTTACATTCCAGTCGATGGTACGCACATTGTCTCCGGCAAGGTATTCACGAACTCCGCTGAATTCAATACCCTGTCCACGGTAAAGAGATTTAAACGCACCGTTTTTCATATTGTCCGCAATCGCACTGGCAGACAGACGCAGAAGAAGCGCCCGCCGCACAAGACGGTCACGGCTTTCATTCAGAAGATGCGGCATTGTGTTCTATTGCAGTTCTTCCAGCGCAATCTTTGCTTTTTCAAAAGATTTTTCTGCCGCACGGGAGAACCAGCGCTTTGCTTCCTTCAGATTTTTTCTCACACCGATTCCGTCACGATATGCAACGCCCACATCATACTGGCAGGGGGCATAGTCAAGTTCAGCGGCTTTCTTAAAATTCTTAAAGGCTTTTTTGTCGCTCTGGGAAAGACCTAAGCCCAGCTCATACATGTGACCGATACAGTCATAAGCCTCTGGAGCATCCATGGCTGCTGCCTTATTGTAATATTCAAGAGCCTTCTTGTAATCCTGGGGCAGACCGTTTCCTTCCTGATACATCTCACCGATATTCAGATAGCCGAATGCGTCGCCTTTTTCTGCCGCCTTTTCAAACCAGTAAATGGCCTTTGCTGCATCCTTTGGCACACCATTACCATCCAGATACATACAGGCCAGATTATTCTGGGCCATACGGTATCCCTGTTCTGCAGAAAGCGTATACCAGGTTACTGCTTCCTCATAGTTTTTTTCCACCTGCTGACCGTGCTCATAACAGCGGCCCAGACAGAACTGAAAATAAGGATTTCCGTTTGCCGCATAGGTATGGATTTCTTCAATATCAACCTTGCCGTCTTCCAGGATTTTTTTTGCGTCACTTTCAGACACAAGGGCTTTTTCATCAATATTTTGCATCGGAACAGCCGGATGTACACCGCCATTCTTTACGATATCTTTCAGTTCGCCAAGAGTAATGCCATAGACCTGCTTTTCATTGGGATAGTCAAAGGCATTTTTCTGTGTGCCAAAAGCAAAATTCACGCTCAATTTTCCGTCAGAAAAGCCATATGCAGCTGCCATAAGTACCGCTGCCGTCATAATCATCTTTTTTGTATTCATAATCAGTCTCCTTTAAAAACTCCGCATTATCTGTTCAATTATAATCTTTTTCTA
>DFDV01000204.1 GCA_002369025.1 Treponema sp. UBA3819
ATCTGTGTCCATCCGTGTCAAAAAATCCCACATCTGAGTGTATCTGTGTCCATCCGTGTCAAAAAAATCCCACATCCGTGTCCATCCGTGTCAAAAATCCCACATCTGAGTGTATCTGTGTCAAAACTCCCGGTATTCGTGCAAACATCACTTTTGCCTGTAATTTTTTGACAGAGACTGGTAAGTGTGATATATTTATTTTATCGATTTATCTGGAGAGATTTATGAAAAAAGTTCGAAAACTTTCACTGCTCTTTTTAAGCACAATTCTGCTGTATGGCCTTCTTTCATGTAGTCAGCCTGAGGAAGAAAAGTCATCGTCTTCGTATGGAGACTATACTTTTCCAAATGCAACAAGCCTTGCGCGTACAGCTGTGTCAAATCTCTATTTTGAAGAATCAAAGGAAGAATTAACTACATCCTATTTGACCGACTGGGAGGATGTTCCTTTTTTGAGCAGCGTGGAGCTTGCTAAACTGCTCGCTTACATGAATTTACGTGGGTATTTAATACGTCGCACTGAAAATGGCTTTACCTATCAGTATGACCCGGATGGTGCAGAAAAATCTTATCCTGCAGCCTGGAAAGATGACATTCTCTATTTTGACCTTGTAAATCAGACTATTTACAGCGATGAGTTTGTCCGTATTATGTCACCTACACTGAATGTCAATAATGATATTGGTTGCGATCTTGTGGGACTACAGACATCTGCCAAAAGTAGTTTTCCTGTGATACGTGGGTCAGACTCTACAAGACAGGTGCAAAAAAAAGGACGGACAACCATCAGGCTTTCAGATTATGGCCTGAAAATGTTTAAGATTGACAACGATATATATGTTCCTTTTGCCGTACTTGCCGGGATCTGTTCTCAGTTCGGTGCCTGCACGTTTAACGGAAAAGATTATTATTTACGATTTCCTCTTGATGCGGATAAATCAACGGCTTTATGGACTGGCTATGCAGAAGGTTACAAAGGACTTGGCAGCCGGTCTCAATTGATGGCTGAATTTAATTACCGGAATCTCTGCCTGCTTTTTGATGTAAATTACAGTTTAAAAAATCAGCGGACTGCAGTCGGTAGAGATAACATTTCATCCTTTAATGACAGTATAAAGAAAAATAATCTCTATGATAAACTGATTTCTATTTCTACTGAAGCTTATGATGACGGGCTTTTGGATTTTTTATTGCAATTTATTGACGATGGTCATACACAATACATATCTCCTTCGTTATGGCAAAGTAAGCCTGACTGGAAAACGGTCGGAGAAAAAGCCAATGAGAGAACCGGAAGTCGCAGAAAGGCTATTGGTGATACGTTTAAACGTCTGAAAGAGGAAAGAAGCAAAGCAGGTGGAAAAGCTGGTGCATGGTGGGTTGCTGATACAGAGGGAAATAAAAAACTTGCAGTCATCACTTTTGACGGATTTGTAAATGGTGATCCGGGAGACGAAACTGATCTGGAAATCTTGTCAGAACGAAACACTTATGCATTTTTTAAGACTGCATTTTCAAAAATTCAGAGTATGGATACGGATAATTCCATAAAAAATGTCGTACTGGATTTGACTAACAATGGTGGCGGCTTGTTAAAGCAATGCCTTCTTGCCTTGTCTTTTTTAGCTTCTCCTTCAGACTTTTGTATTCCGGTAAGAAATTATTTGGACAGTTCAATTACAAAATATTATTATGAGATAGGGGAAAATCTGAAGCAGGATTATCATTTTTATATATTGACCAGTTCTGCCTCTTTCTCATGCGGTAATTTTATGCCCTCCATCTGTAAGTATCAGCTTTCTATTCCTGTTATCGGACAGAAAAGCGGTGGCGGCGGTGGTACGGTAAAAGAGACTCAGACTTCCGACGGTGCCTTGTTTAAAACGTCCGCTGCTATGGAAATGTGCGCCCTTGATAAAGATAATAAGTATATTTCAATAGATACCGGTATCCCCGTAGATCTTGAAATTCCTGAGTCTGATTTTTACAGTGATAGTGATGGAAATTCTGCCTTGTACTACAATCTTTACAAGATTTTGAGTACAAGCGAAAAGTATTCAGGAAATTTTCAGTAGAACATATCAGACGGGTAAAGGAAACCACAGATGAACTGTGATTAACACAGATGAGGCAAATATATATAATAAAAAAAATCCGTGTCCATCCGTGTCAAAAATCCCACATCTGTGTGTATCTGTGTCAACACTCCCCGTATTCGTGAAAAAATATGTATAATATTTATAAATACTAAAGTAACTGTAGTATAATTTAAGTAAAAATTCATACCAAAACTTATTGACCTTAGAGGCGAATTGCTGTACTCTTTATCGAAAACCATTGATTTTTGAGGTATTGTATGGCGAAAAAATCTGATAATGCAGTAAAAGGTACTGCACGCGCTCCACATCGCTCTTTGTTCTATGCGATGGGTTATACTGATGAGGAACTGGAACGACCCCTTGTAGGCGTTTGCTGTGCTAAAAATGAAATTATTCCCGGTCATGCAGAACTTGACAGAATTGCAGAGGCTGTAAAGGCTGGTATCCGCATGGCTGGCGGTACTCCCATTGAATTCCCTGCAATTGGTGTTTGTGACGGTATCGCCATGGGCCATGAAGGCATGAAATACAGCCTGGTTACCCGTGAACTCATTGCAGACAGCGTTGAATGTGTTGCAAAGGCACATCAGTTTGACGCTCTGGTTATGATTCCTAACTGTGACAAAATTGTTCCCGGTATGCTGATGGCAGCGGCTCGTCTGGACTTGCCCACAGTCTTCTGTTCAGGCGGTCCCATGATGCCTGGTCATCTGCCCGGACACGACGAATCAAATCCCTACTCAGGTAAAAATCTTTCCCTTACAGATATGTTTGAGGCTGTCGGCGGTCTTGCTGTCGGAAAAATCAACGAGTGCCAGCTGAAGGAACTTGAACACAGCGCATGTCCCGGATGCGGTGCCTGTTCTGGCATGTTTACCGCAAACTCAATGAACTGTCTTACTGAAGTCCTTGGTCTGGGACTCCCCGGTAACGGTACCATTCCAGCGGTAACTGGTGCCCGTATCTCCCTTGCAAAGCACGCAGGCATGCAGGTAATGGAAATGTATAAGAGGGGAATCACAGCCCGCCAGATGATGACGGCTGATTCTTTCCGCAATGCACTTGCGGCAGACATGGCTCTTGGCTGTTCATCAAATACCATGCTCCATGTTCCGGCAATTGCTCACGAAGCCGGCATTAAGATTGACCTGCATGAAGTAAATGAAATTTCAAACCGCACGCCAAATCTCTGTCACCTTGCTCCCGCAGGACATACTTTTATGTGCGAACTGAACGACGCGGGCGGTGTACAGGCTGTTCTTGCTGAACTTGCAAAGAAGAATCTGATTAAAACAGACATGATTACTGCAACCGGAAAAACAATCGCAGAAAATATCAAGGGCGTTGTAAACCGCAATCCTGAAATCCTGCGTCCGATTGAAAATCCCTACAGCGACAATGGCGGCATTGCAATCCTCTTTGGAAACCTTGCTCCCGACGGAACGGTCGTAAAGCGGTCTGCATGTGCTCCCGAACTGATGAAGCATACAGGTCCTGCCCGTGTCTTCAACAGCGAAGAAGATGCAATGGCGGCGGTACAGAGCCGCAAAATCAATCCCGGTGATGTTGTTGTCATTCGCTATGAAGGCCCCAAGGGTGGTCCGGGTATGCGTGAAATGCTGGCTGTTACTGCGGCTCTTGCTGGACAGGGGATGGACAAGCAGGTCGCCCTCATTACAGACGGACGCTTTAGTGGTGCAACCCGTGGCGCATCTCTGGGACACTGTTCTCCTGAAGCAGCTGTTGGTGGTCCCATCGGTCTGGTGGAAGAGGGTGACAAAATCACTCTGGACATCAACAACTATAAAATCACGCTGGAAATAAGCGATGAAGAACTTGCAAAACGCAAGGCAGCATGGAAGCCGATTCCTCCGAAAGTAACGACAGGTTATCTGGCCCGCTATGCAAAACTGGTTTCTTCAGCAGACAAAGGCGCAATTCTGGAATAGGCAGACAGCAGACTGAATGCTTTTTCCCGCCATCTTTGGCGATGACTATTTATTGAGGTAAAATTATGAAAATTACAGGTGCAAGAGTGGTTGTGGAATGCCTGATTGAACAGGGCGTTCACACCGTATTTGGATATCCGGGCGGAACAATTCTGAATGTGTATGATGAACTCTACAAGTGCAGTGACAGAATCCGCCATATTCTGACGGCCCATGAACAGGGTGCGGCACATGCGGCGGACGGTTTTGCCCGCTCAACTGGTGAAGTAGGCGTAGTTATGGCAACGAGCGGCCCGGGTGCAACAAACCTTGTTACAGGTATTGCGACGGCATACATGGATTCTGTGCCGCTGGTTGCAATTACCTGTAACGTTCCCACATCCCTCCTCGGTAAGGACAGCTTCCAGGAAGTGGACATTGCAGGCATTACCATGCCCATTACCAAGCACAATTACATCGCCCGCGACCCCAAAAAACTTGCCGCAACAATCCGCGAGGCATTTTTGATTGCAAAGTCAGGTCGTCCGGGACCGGTTCTGATTGATATACCCAAGGATGTAACGGCCGCAATGATTGACTACACGCCCCTGGATCCGGCATCCGCAAAGGATACGGCTGCCCTGCAGAAGACATCCCTCCGCAGACTGATAAAGGTTCAGCAGGCTTCTGATGATGACATTAAGACTGCGGCAGAACTGATTAACGCTGCGGAACGCCCTCTCATTTACTGTGGCGGTGGTGTTGTCATTTCAAACGCAGAAAAAGAACTGCTTGACCTTGCAGAAAAGGCTAAGATTCCTGTCTGTGTAACACTTATGGGTAAATCTGCCTTCCCCTCAACCAATGAACTGTGTACGGGCATGGTAGGTATGCATGGTACAAAGGCTTCAAACCTTGCCGTAAGCAAGTGTGATCTGCTGATTGCCATCGGTGCCCGTTTCAGTGACCGTGTAACAAGCGATACAAAACGCTTTGCAAAGAA
>DFDV01000090.1 GCA_002369025.1 Treponema sp. UBA3819
AAGCACCAACTTTAAGACCGTCTTTTGAGTATGCAGACTGAGTGCGTCCGTAGACAATCTGAAGGAAAAGTTCGCGCATAGCTGTGTTAATAGCATCGCAAACAAGGTCAGTATTCAGAGCTTCAATCAGAGTCTTTCCAATCAGGATTTCAGAAGCCATTGCCGCTGAGTGAGTCATACCTGAACAGCCGATGGTTTCAACCAGTGCTTCTTCAATAATACCGTCCTTTACGTTCAAAGACAGTTTGCATGCGCCCTGCTGGGGTGCACACCAGCCGATACCGTGCGTAAAGCCCGAAATATCCTTCATGTCTTTTACCGGCACCCATTTTCCTTCCTCGGGAATGGGAGCAGGACCGTGATATGCGCCTTTAGCCAAAGGACACATGTGTTCCACTTCTGCAGTGTACGTCATAGGAATCTCCTAATATAAAAATAAATCGCTCTCTTACAGAGACTGTTTCAAGCAAACAGTATAAAGTCTTTTTGGAGATGTTGCAATCAGTCCATTTCCTTTTTCCAAGCATTTTCCTTTTCCTTGACAAGTTTTGTATTATTTTAGATACTATTTATAGTAACTATGAAAGAACGTCTGTGCCGCTTAAAGAGCATAAAAAAGTTAATTAAAAACAATCGCATTGAAAGTCAGGAAGAATTGTTAAATCATTTACAGAAAGAAGGCTTTGAGGTAACTCAGGCAACTCTTTCCCGCGACCTCAAGCTTCTTAAGGTTGGCAAGGTAAGCGATGGCAACTCAGGCTATGTCTATACCCTCCCCAGTGACGAGGATCGGATAGAAAGCGAGCAGATTTTTGCCCAGGATTTTTTGCGCGGCTATGTAAGCATTGACTGGAGCGGAAATATCGTAGTTATAAAGACATTCGGCGGTCACGCAGACAGCGTATCAAACGCCCTTGACTGTCTGAACATGGACGAAATACTGGGAACCGTAGCCGGAGACAACTGCATTTTTGCATGTCTCCGGGAAGGTGTTACCGGAGAAGAATTCATGGCGGCACTTAAAAAGCGTATTCCTGACATAGAAGACTAAAAGTCAGAAGATGGATGCTTTATGACTAAGAAAAATCGCTACAAGAACACTCTTCTGTCTTTTATCAGCAAAAACGGCATTTCTTCCAGCGGAAACGAAAAACTTGACGTGATATTGGAAATTCCCCTCAAAAACGAAACGGAAAAAAACTGCTGGCAGGAAGACAGCGGAATGATGTCATCATCAGCGAACTGACAAAAAACAGGGGCATTCAGTTTGACCCGGAAGTCACAGATGCCCTGCTGAATCTCTTACAACGAAACGAACTCTCCATATAAACAGAAAGCAGCCAGAACTATAACAGCCAGTGCGAAATTTTTCTTTCTTTTTCACATTTCCCGTTGTATAATATTCCTATGATTACACTGACACTCTCCACAGGAAAAAAACTCGAAGTTGACTCTGGTACCAGAGGTATTCAGGTTGCAGATGAATTTGAAGGCGGCGAAGAAAAACTTGCCGGTCTTATGGTAAACAATCAGGTTAAGGCCCTTACAAGTTCCATTCCTTTTGATGCAGATGTAGCACCCATTTATTTTAATGAGCCGGAGGGGTCAAATATTTACCGCCGCTCATTATGCTTTATTCTGGCAGCAGCAACAAACGCCCTGTGGCCGGGAAAGAGGCTGATTGTAGGTCACAGCCTTGGCTATGCCTTCTACTATATGTTTGAGTCTACAACAAAGGTCAGCAAAGAAGAAGTTGATGCACTGACAAAAAAAATGAAGGAAATCATAGAGGCAGATGAAGCAATCACGCGGCGTATTATTTCCTATGAACAGGCAAAGACTCTGCTGGAAAAGAATAATCAACTGGAAACCCGCAAGTATCTGGACTATGTAAATCCTGAAAAACTTCTGGTAAACACCCTCGGCGACTACAGCGACATGAATATCGGTCCGCTGATAAACCGGACGGGAAAGATAAAGAATTTCAATCTGCTTCCCTATCAGGACGGATTCCTGCTCCGCTTCCCAATGACAAGCGATCCGGAACTCATTCCTGAATTTACAGACCATCCCAAGATTTTCCAGATTTACAAAAAATACAAGGACTGGGGTAAACAGATACATGTCACATCTATCGCGGCAGTAAATGAACTTATTGCAAAACGCAAGATAAACGACTTTATCGACATTACGGAAACCTTCCAGGCCCAGAACTTTGCAGAAACCGCCCTGCAGATTCAAAAGCGGGGAAATGTAAAGGTCGTTCTGATTGCAGGTCCTTCTTCTTCTGGAAAAACTACATCTGCAAAAAAACTGTCCCTTCACCTGCAGGCTTTGGGCTACACCCCCCGCGTCATCAGTCTGGACAATTATTATGTAGGCCGGGAAAGAAATCCAAAAGATGAAAACGGAAATTACGACTACGAATGTCTGGAAGCCCTTGATGTTGAGCTTTTGAACAAAAACCTCGTTGATCTCTTTAACGGAAAGGAAATTGAAGTGCCATCCTATAACTTTGATCTGGGACAGCCCTTCTTTACCGGCGAAAAGATGAAGTTGCATGAAAGCGACATTCTGATTATGGAAGGCATTCATGGTCTGAACGACAAACTCACGCCCCTCATCGACAACAAGCTCAAGTACAAGGTCTATCTGTCTGCCCTCACCCAGCTGAACATCGATGACCACAACCGCGTCTCAACCCGCGACAACCGCCTGATTCGCCGCATCGTGCGTGACTCAAAATTCCGGGGAAAGAGTGCGGCATCCACCATCAGCATGTGGGCAAGTGTCCAGCGCGGCGAACGCAAATACATCTTCCCCTATCAGAACAATGCGGACTCCGTACTGAATACGGCACTGGACTACGAGCTTTCTGTGCTTAAAGTGTATGCAGAACCTCTTTTGCGCTGCGTCATGCCAAATCAAAAGGAATATGCAGAGGCATCCCGTCTCCTGCAGTTCCTGAATCTCTTCTCTCCCATGCCCTCAGACTATGTTCCTGTTCAGTCCATAGTCCGGGAATTCATCGGAGGAAGCAGCTTTAAGTATTAGGGATAATCACTTTCAGAGGCTGTTAGTCTCTGGGACTGTCAGTCACCTTTGAAGCGGCTGGTCACAATGTCATCAATTGTATTTTCTTCTTCAGCAAGGACTTCCTTCTTCCAGGCGGCATGACGGGAGTCCTTCAGCTGTTCAAGCACCTTGCATTTTTTCATCGCCTCGCGCATTTCATCACGTTTTTCTTCCGTGACGATTTTTGCACGGGCAAGTTCTTCAAGCAGCTGTTCTTTCTGCTGGTCAAGCAGGGCAAAATATTGATTAACATTATAGAGTTCGTGCAGGTCGCGCATACTGTCAGCGGCAGCAATAGAATTAACCCTCTGCTGAGCAATCATTTCCAGCGTCTGCTGAATACGGTTTTCTTCCGCAAGGGCGCGGCCTAATTCAGCTTCTGCCTGTTTGCGTTCAAATTCCCGCAGATCAAGCACTTTCTGCATGCTGAAGGTAAACTTTTTCATAAGCGGCTACTCAGGGATTTAAGCGGAAGGAAGCATCTTCAGCTTCATTTGCGGCGGCTGCGGCAAGGGCGGACTGTTCCTCCACCATCTGTACGGTGGTCTTGCGGTCAAGAGCCGGCTTATCAGCATATTCGCTTTCCGGAATAGGCATTTCGGAAAGGGCAGAAAGTTTAGCCAGCGTATCTTCAATGGGACAGGGCTCGTATTCTTCCTGCATGAGAAAGGCTTCAATCGCCGCATGTTTTGCAATTGCCTCGTCGATTTCTGCATTTGCCCCCTGCTGATAGACACCCGCATTTATCATTTCTGCGTTCTGGGCATAAATTGCAACAAGACGGGCAATTTTATTTGCGGCCGCCACAGTGTTTTTTCCGCTCACCCGCTTGTAAAGACGGCTGACACTCTGCAAGACATCAATTGCGGGATAGTGTCTTTCCTGAGCCAGAGTCCTGCTCAAAACAATGTGTCCGTCAAGGGTTCCGCGCACTTTATCAGTGATAGGTTCGTCCATGTCATCGCCGTCAACCAGTACGTTGTAGAAGGCGGTAATGGTTCCCTTGTCGCTGGTACCGCTCCTTTCAAGCAGTTTTGGAATCAAATCAAATACACTGGGAGGATAGCCCCTCTGAGCAGGTGCCTCGCCGGTAGAAAGACCGATTTCACGCTGGGCATGGGCAAAACGGGTCATATTGTCCATCAAAAGCATGACGTCTTTTCCCTG
>DFDV01000017.1 GCA_002369025.1 Treponema sp. UBA3819
CCAAAATGCTTTACGCCCTCAGCCTTGCACCTTGCGTATGCTTCAATCAACTGGTCGTGAGTACAGCCATACTTTGCTTCCTCAGGCTTACCGATAATGGCATTGCCGCCCTTTTTGAGGGGGCCCGGATTGTAGCGGAAACAGATAGTTTCGGGGAGTTTTCCCAGTGATTTTTTAAGGAAATCAATATGGGTCACGTCATCCAGATTGATGATGTTGCCTTCTGCAAAAGCATACTGATACTCTTCTGCAGGGGTTTCATTGGAGGTGAACATGACCATCTGGCCCTTAATGCCCGCCATCTTGGAAAGCATGAGCTCAGGCAGTGAAGAACAGTCAGCCCCGCAGCCTTCTTCGGCAAGCATCTTTAAGATGTAGGGATTGGGACAGGCCTTTACCGCAAAATATTCACGGAAAGCAGGAAAAATACTGAAGGCTTTCTTAAAGTAGCGCATGTTTTCGCGGATAGCTTTTTCGTCATAGAGATAGACCGGCGTGGGATACTTTTCAGTCATCTTAACCAGCTGGTCATGAGAAAGAGGAAAATTTGTACTCATTTTTGCATCCTTTTTTTACTGTGGCGTTGGCATGACGGACAACTCGTCGTTAATCATCATCATGCGGTAGGAAAGTTCATCGTGAGGGAGCGGGCCAATGTAGCCGCGGAAAGGCTCACGGCTTTTTTTGAGGGCATCTATCACGTTGGAAAAGTCTGTTGTTGTAAGCATTGACTGCTGCTCTACCAGAGAAAAGTTAAAGACATAGGAACCGATTCTACGGGCTGTAGCATTGCGTCCCATGTCATCTACTTCCCAGATAGGCAGGATACAATACTTGTGGCGAATCATTTCGATGGAAGGAACTGAAAGCACGAATGCCCACTCCTTCTGTTTCATTGCACGGATAAGTGTCTGAACCTTTCCATGCTGAATGTCCATGAATTCTTCAACGCGATCGCTATTCTGAGTCTGTGCCTGTACCGTCAATTGTGCCATTTCTTTATGATACCATGAGTCCTATAAATTGTCAAAAAATCCTTTGGCTTTTAAAAGCTCTGCATTCAAAATGCCGCCGAGTGCTGCACCACGCTTTGTGTTGTGGCTGAGGGCAACAAATTTTACATCAAATACATTGCACTTGCGCAGGCGGCCGAGTACGCACGCCATGCCTTTTTCGGTGTCACGGTCACGGTTGGGCTGGGGACGATTATTTTCGTAGCGGTACACGATGGGGTGTTCCGGTGCGCTGGGCAGTTTGAGTTCCTGGGGAAGTGATGAAAATTTTTCCCAGATTTTGATGATTTCTTCAAGACTGGGTTTTTTGTCTTCGGGAAGATCAAATTCAAGGTTTACGCTTGCCGTGTGTCCGTCAATAACGGGAACGCGGGTACAGGTTGAAGAAACAAGGGGTGCAGGAGCGTTTTCAATCTTTCCGCCGCTCACCTTACCCAGAATTTTAAGGCATTCTTTTTCTGTTTTTTCTTCTTCGCCGCCGATGTAGGGAACGATGTTGTCAATCATGTCGAATGAGGGAACACCGGGATAGCCTGCGCCGGAAACAGCCTGAAGCGTGGTGACAATCATGCGCTTTACGGGATAGCCTGCCTGCTGAAGGGCATGGAGGGGCATCATGTATGTCTGAAGGGAACAGTTGGGTTTAACGGCGATAAAGCCTTTTTTCCAGCCGTGATGCTTCTGCTGTTCCTTGATTATGTCCAGATGAGAAAAGTTGATTTCCGGTACCAGCATGGGAACATCTTCCGTCCAGCGGTTTGCGCTTGCGTTGGAAACAACAGGAATGTCTTCTGCGGCATAGGCTTCTTCCAGTGCCTTGATTTCATCCTTTCCCATTTCCAGGGCGCTGAATACGAACTTACATTTGCCCAGTGCGAGTTTGGGATTGTTTGCATCCTGTACGGTAAGGTTTGCAACGCCTTCGGGAATGTTTGCGCCGATGAGCCAGCGGTTTTCCACGGCTTCCTTGTAAAGTTTGCCTGCACTGCGGGGACTTGCCGCCACATAGGTTACTTCAAACCAGGGATGATTTTCCAGCAGTTTGATATATCTCTGGCCTACCATGCCAGTTGCACCTAAAACACCAACACTTATCTTTTCGCTCATAATAATTTCTCCTGTTTACAGTCTCTTACAGCCCGCAGTCCTTTAATGCTTTTTCTATAACCTTCTTTGCCTCATCGTGAACTTCAACCAGAGGCAGGCGCAGGGCACCGGCGGGCATTTTTTTGTAGTTCATGGCATATTTGATGCTTGTGGGGTTTCCGTCCACAAAGGCTGCCTTAAAGAAAGGAAGCAGACGATAGTGGAGTTTCCGGGCCTTTTCCATATCACCATTTAAGGCTGCATTGGTCATCTCTGTAACTTCAGCAGGAGCCAGATTTGAAACTACGGATACAATGCCGTCACCGCCTACTGCTACGAGAGGAAGTGTAAGACCGTCATCACCGCTCAAAACGGCAAAATCCGGCTTTTTGGATTTAATCTGTGCAATTACAGCCATCATCTGGTTGATGTCTCCGCTTGCTTCCTTTACGCCAATGATGTTGGGAAGTTCTGCAATGCGAAGCAGAAGGGGCGTGGAAATATTTTTTCCCGTCCGTCCTGCAATGTTGTAGACGACAATCGGAATGCCTACTTTGGAAACTGCCTCAAAATGGCGGAAAATTCCTTCATCACTCGGCTTATTGTAATAGGGTGTGACCACAAGGGCGGCATCAGCACCCATTTTTTTGACGCGCTCACAGTAACGAACTGCATCAAGAGTATTGTTTGAGCCTGCACCAATCACAACGGGAACTTTTTTACCGTGAGATTTTTCCCATGCGCGGACTTCGCTGATGACGATTTCAATCATTTTTTCTTCTTCGTCTTCAGCCAGCGTAGGAGTTTCACCAGTTGTTCCCAGGGGAACAAGACCGTCGATTCCTTTTTCCAGCTGGAACAAAACATTCTTACGGAATCCTTCGTAATCCACAGAACCGTCTGCGTTCATCGGTGTAATCATCGCAGTAAACGCGCCGCGCAATGCACTCATATCAACCTCGCAAAAATGGCCAAGATAAGCCAATCTTTCTATTATAATACTGATTTTATGGGTGCAATTGCAAGGGGAATTCAGCATAGACTGTATGATTATACTTGACAGGTGGATATAGTCGGTTACAATGGAGAGAAGATAATACACTAGAAGATTTTGCAACATTTTTTTCCCCCCCCCAGGAGTTTATTTATGTTTAAACTTAAGCTTTTTCACAAGATTATGGGCGGCTACATTATTGCCGTTATCTTAATCGGAATTCTTTCAGCAACAATTGTACTGAGGGCCTACAGTTTCCAGAAGACAGCCGCCCTTTCGGCAAATGAAGTTCTGCCAAACACTCTTATGGCAAAAGACCTGCAGATGCATGTCGTTCAGGTACAGCAGTGGCTTACCGATATTTCTGCAACCCGCGGAGCAGAAGGTTATGACGACGGTTATGATGAGGCCGCTGAACATGCAAAAGCATTCACAGAAGATGTAGCAAAGTTCAAGGACTACTATCAGACCATGGGCAACATGGAAAAAGTTCAGGAACTGGACGAACTGCAGAAAGAATTCGACGATTACTACGAAGTCGGTAAAAAGATGGCGGCAAACTACATTGAATTCGGTCCGGAAAAGGGTAACGAATACATGGAGATTTTTGACCCCTATGCAGAAAAGGTTACTGATGATGTAAACGCATTTGTTGATGAACAAAGCACTCTCCTTACGGCAAATATGCACAGCATCAGCAGCGATTCCGCAAGGCTCATGTGGATTTCCGCTACCATCAGCACGATTTCAGCAATCATCATGATTATCCTGGGTGCCATTATTGCCCGCCTTATCACCAAACCTATCCACAACTTTACAGACATCCTCAAGGATATTGCTCAGGGTGAAGGCGATTTGACCCACCGCATCAAGAGCACCACCAATGATGAAATTGCGGATATGGCCACTTACTTTAACCAGACATTCGAAAAAATCCGTCTGCTGGTTGCAACCGTACAGGACCAGGCAAAAATGCTCAATCAGGTTGGCGAAGACCTGTCTTCAAATATGACGGAGACAGCTTCTGCGGTAAATGAAATTTCCTCAAATATCGTCAGCATTAAAAACCAGACGGTCACCCAGTCTTCCAGCGTTGCAGAAACCAGCAGCACCATGGAACAGATTTCAAACGGCATTGGAAACCTCAGTTCCCTCATCAAGGAGCAGACGATAAACATCGGCAGGTCTTCCTCTGCAATCGAAGAACTCATCAAAAACATTTCAGATGTTTCAACAACACTGGTCAATAACACAGAAAACATCAGACGTCTGGAAGAAAGTTCTCAGGCAGGTAAAACCGCTCTGGACAACATTACCGCCGCTATTCAGGAAGTTTCCAATGAGTCAAAAGGCCTTATGGAAATCAGCCAGGTTATTCAGGCTATCGCAAGCCAGACAAACCTGCTGGCAATGAATGCCGCTATTGAGGCAGCCCATGCGGGTGAATCAGGCAAGGGCTTTGCAGTTGTTGCAGACGAAGTCCGTAAACTTGCTGAATCTTCCAGCACACAGACAAAGACAATCACCGAAATCCTCAAAAAGATTACGGACTCCATTTCAATCGTTATCACCATTTCAGAAAATGTTGTGGAACAGTTCGCTTCTATCGAAAAGGAAATTGGTGTTGTAGCCCAGCAGGAAGGAAATATCCGCACATCAATGGAAGTACAGGCAGAATCAAGTAAGCAGGTTCACGAATCCATCGGCCTGCTGCAGGAACTCACCCAGAAAGTCCAGGACAGTTCCGCAGAAATGCTGGAAGGAAGCCAGAGGGTAACGGACGAAGCAAGAAGCATGAATTCCATTACCCAGGAAATTACCGGCGGCATGAACGAAATGGCAACCGGCGCAGAGCAGATAAATAAGGCGGTAAACAGCGTAAATGAACTGACTGTTGAAAACAAACAGAGCATTGACGCCCTCACCGCCGAAGTGAATAAGTTTAAGGTATAATCCGAAAGCCTAGTCTTTTTTGAGCTGGGCACGGATAGCCGCAAGCAGATCATCATATTCCGTAAAAGCCGGAAGATTGGGGTAATCAGCCTTAATCTTATCGGTGGTACGGAATAAAAATCCTGCAGCGCTAGCCTGAATCATAGCAAGATCATTGTAGCTGTCACCGCTTGCAATGGTCTTGTAGCCGATAGACTGAAATGCCTTTACGGTAGTAAGTTTAGAATCCTTAATACGCATCTTAAAATCAGTGATTTCACCATCGGGTGCAACAACCAGTTCATTGCAGAAAATCGAAGGCATTCCAAGTTTTTTCATCAGCGGAGCGGCAAACTGTGTAAAGGTGTCGCTCAAAATGACAGTCTGACACTCGCTTCTGAGCTGATCCAGAAATTCTTTTGCACCGGGAAGCGGATCAATTTTTGCAATAGTATCCTGAATTTCCTTTAAGCCAAGCCCATGCTCTTTAAGAATACCCAGACGCCACTTCATCAGTTTGTCATAATCGGGTTCATCACGGGTCGTGCGTTTCAGTTCCGGAATGCCACTTGCTTCGCTAAAAGCAATCCAAATTTCGGGGACAAGAACCCCTTCCAAATCAAGACAAGTAATATACATATATACCTCTGTATTAAATTCCGCATTTACGGTCGTGCAGGTATTCGCAACTTCGCTTCTGGCGGGCACGAAAAACCTTATTTAAAAATCGATTGAATTCAAGAAACGAATCTGGAATTCTGGAACGGCGGCAAGGTTAATCTGATAGGATTTTTTTGCCATTTCCGTACATTTTTTTCTGAGCGCGGGAGAAAAAAGCAGTCCGACGGCACCAGCCAGAGCAGCATTTCCCAGATGAACCGTTCGTTTTTCCAGTTCCGGGGGAATCAGTCCGATTTTTGCTGAACTCTTCATGGAAAGTTTTGTTCCGAATGCACCCGCAACACAGAATACTGGAAGTGAGGGGGATTTTTCAAGCATATACTGAAGACCAGTGCGTACCGCTGACTTTGCAAGCTGCAGATTTCTAATATCCTGCTGGGAAATATAGACCGCAGGCGTAAACTCTATGCACCTCATGCCGTCGCCCAGTTTAGAGCCGCCCTTAATGATGACGCCGCCTTTATCCAGGAATTTATTTTCGTAGAGCGTGGAAACGGCACTTACCAGACCAGAACCGCAGATACCTTTTGCATTTATATCGCCGATTACATGACAGATGAGTTTACCGTTTTCATAGGCAACCTTGTCTATTGCCCCCTCCACTGCACTCATACCACAGCTGATGTTTGCCGCTTCAAAGGCAGGACCGGCGGCGGCTGAAGTACAGAGGATTCTTCCTGCGTAGTCTTTGCTGTCCGGAATATAGAGGGCGATTTCGCTGTTGGTGCCCACATCTGCAATAAGGCGCGGAGCCGTAAGGGGAGATTCCCAGGGATGCAGTTCCGGTGCGGCTCCGGGAACGGGAAAGCCTGCAGAAAGCATGGCACAGACTGTGTCCGCGCCGATGAATGCACCGATACAGGGCGGAAAGTAGACAGGAGTTTCTGTATTGACCACACTTGCACCAAAGACTTTAAGCATTTCTGTAGTCGGTTTGTCCAGATTTTCATTGTGAACGCAGGCTGTACCGGAACGAACTTTTCCCCAAGTGGCGGTAAAGTCAAAAAGAGAAGCAGGGGTAAAGGGTGCCGCCGCAAGACCTGTTACAGGAACAGCACAGACAAAAGAAAGCATGGTGGTGTTTCCTGTGATGACGATAGAAGTGATGACAGGATTTACACCTCTGGGCATTTTTGAAGAAGCGGCCTGCAAAACCTGGGCAAACATTTTTTCCAGCTGAACGATGATGCCGTAATGCAGGGCAGAAGGTCCGCTTTCTACAGTCTGGGCAGAGCCGGTAAGGGGTGGCCGGGTGGCAAAGGAAATACGGCGGATAACATCATAGCCATAGCGCATCTGTACGTTTTTGGAAGCAACTGTTGCAAGATGCTGGCGGCTTCCCAGTGCATAGGCAGAAACCGCAACAGTGGTTGTTCCAACATCAACGGCAAGTCCTACCGCAGAGGGAGGAAGTCTGCTGTCAATTTCTTCCGGTATTGTAGGGATTGAGCCCTCTGTCAGTATTTCCATAATTTCACCCTATCCTATTATTACACTTGTCTAGTTTATCGTCAATTTCAAAAAGACAGAAAGTATGTTATCTGCGCCGTCTCCGCGGGGCATTCTGCGCCACGCCGCCCCAACTACCGGACTGAACTTAAAGTGACCGTGCAAAAAATCATACTGAATGCCGATTTTAAATCCGTTTCCCCACTGGGTTGATTCCCAATAGGCATCGTTTCCCGTAAGATCAACATAGTCTGTACGCCGGCCCAGCGCATAATCAATGGAAATCATCAGACCTGCCAGCCCCGGATAAATCTGAAAACCAAGCAGTCCTGCATAGTCAAACATGTGAATATGTTTTCCGCCATCCCAGCGCAGGTCAAACATGCCTTCTGCACCCAGATAGAGACGCACCGGCTCCGCCAGCGGAAAATGATAGCCGACATTTGTGTTTACGACAAACTGACCGGGAGAATCCAGTTTACTGTTGCGGTCTCTGGTTTCACTGTTGCCGTAAAAGACATAACCGGAGCCGATACCGAACTCCATGCCGCCGAATGCGTAAGTATGTATAATCAGTGCTGAAAAGAGTACGAGCACACAAAGATTTTTTTTCATACAGAACTCCGTTATAAGTATCGGCAGAAAAGCAGCGGCAGTTTACATCAGCCGGCCGCTCTTATGGGGAGACTTACATTCTAAAATATGATATATTTTTGACATGCTTAAAAAATATCTCTGGATTTTTCTGATTTCTATGGTTCCGCTGATTGAGTTACGCGGGGCAATTCCTGTTTCTCAGGCACTGGAACTGCCGCTTTTGCAGTCCTACATCATTTGTATCGTTGGAAATATGATTCCCGTGCCCATTATCTATCTCTTTGCCCGAAAATTTCTGGAATGGGGCCAGGATAAGCGCTTTATTGGCGGTATCTGCACGTTCTTTCTTACCAAGGGAACAAAGGCCGGACAGAAAATGCAGGAAAAAGCAGGACGGGGACTTTTTGTGGCCCTCTTTCTCTTTGTCGGCATTCCCCTGCCCGGTACAGGCGCATGGACAGGAACACTTGCTGCCAGCCTGCTGGACATGAATTTTAAGGAGACGGTCATTGCAGTCCTTGCCGGGGTTCTTTTTGCCGGTGTGATTATGATGCTGATAAGTTTTGGCGCCTTCAGTGCGCTGTTTTCTGCAGTCAGGGCATAAATCTATAAAGTGACTGACCTAGTCCAGGAGGGGAATAATCTGGCCCGGATTTGCGCAGGTTATATCCGCAAGGGGAAGAATCCGCCGCCAGTCACTTACCGGCTCTTCTGAAATTTCTTCTGAGGCCCTGTCATAAACTGCCACAATCGGAAAGCCTGCGGCATGGGCGGTACGAATGGCATAGAGGGCGTCCTCAAAGACAAAGGCATTTTCCACTGGAACTCCAGCCATTTCTGCACTTTTCTGAAAGATAAGGGGCTTGCTTTTTGAAGTGTGAAAATCCTCGCAGCTGTTCAGGGCAAAAAAATACCTTTCAATTCCAAGTCGCTTCAGGCAGGCGCGAACCAGACGCTTGTCTGTAGCACTGGCAAGAATGGCGGGAATATGCAGTTCTGAAAGACAGACAAGGAGTTCAAATGAACCTTTTTTAAGAGGCAGGTCACTGTTGTAGCGTCTGTAGGCGGCATCATCAATTTCCTGAATAACTTCTTCCACTGTTCCCGGAAAATCATAGCGTTCTATCAGGTATCGGGCAGTTTCCACAGAGTTAAGCACCTTTAAGTCATTCCAGACATCTTCTGCGGGTACTTTTCCATGTTCTCGGATAAGATTCTTTCCAAGTTCTGACCACATAGGCATTGAATCAAGCAGAGTACCGTCCATATCAAAGATGGCGCATTTCATTCTTTCACGAAGTTTCATGACTGTGAGTATATCAGAAAATGACTTCCTATAAAATAGTAAAAATGCTATACTGCTTGCGTTATTATTTTGCATCGCTGTGGATAAAATGGCATGCAGTCAGGAGTTTTATACATGTATCCTTTTCAAAACATTGAACCCAAATGGCAGAAATATTGGGATGAAAACAAAACATTCCGTGTAACCGAAGACAAAACATTTCCGAAAAACAAGCGCGCATACGTTCTGGATATGTTCCCCTACCCCAGTGGAGCAGGTCTGCATGTCGGTCACCCGGAAGGCTACACGGCAACGGACATCTACTGCCGCTACCTGCGCATGAACGGCTACAATGTTCTGCATCCCATGGGATACGATGCTTTTGGACTTCCCGCAGAAAACTATGCAATCAAGACGGGAACCCATCCTGCAGAAACGACTTTCAAAAACATTGAGCATTTTACCCAGCAGATTAAGGCCCTGGGATTTTCATACGACTGGGACAGGGAAGTACGCACCTGTACACCCGACTATTACAAATGGACCCAGTGGATTTTTCTCCAGCTCTATAAACGCGGACTTGCCTACGAAGCAGAAACTCCGATTAACTGGTGTCCTTCATGTCTGACAGGCCTGGCAAATGAGGAAGTTAAGGAAGGTCATTGTGACCGCTGTGGTGCTGAAGTAACCCACAAGACCATCCGCCAGTGGATTTTAAAAATCACAGCCTACGCAGACAAACTGATTGAAGATCTGGACAGTCTTGACTGGCCTGAAAGCGTAAAACTGATGCAGAAAAACTGGATTGGCAGAAGCGAAGGTGCTGAAGTTGATTTTTATGTTGCAGATAAAGACGGAAAGGCAACAAGCCAGAAACTGACAGTCTACACTACCCGCTGCGACACGCTTTTTGGCGCAACTTACATGGTTATCTCCCCTGAACACAAACTGGTAGAGGCCTTAACCAGCGCAGAACAGAAAGCTGCCGTTCAGAAATATGTTGAGGAAGCCGCAAAAAAATCTGACCTTGAGCGCACTGACCTCGCAAAAGACAAGACAGGTGTATTCAGCGGAAGCTATGCCATTAACCCGGTAAACGGGAAACTCATTCCAATCTGGATTGCTGACTACGTCCTCATTTCATACGGAACAGGTGCAATTATGGCCGTTCCTGCCCACGATACCCGTGACTGGGATTTCGCAAAGAAATTCAACCTGCCCATTATTGAAGTACTGAAAAGCGAAGTTGATGTACAGAAGCAGGCATGGACAGAAGACGGCATTCATGTAAACTCAGAATTCTTAGACGGGCTGAACAAAAAAGATGCCATTGCAAAAATGCTGGAATTCCTGGCAGAAAAAGGCATTGGCAAAAAGGCCGTAAACTATAAACTGCGTGACTGGGTATTCAGCCGCCAGCGTTACTGGGGCGAACCTATTCCTCTGATTCACTGTCCCAAGTGCGGCACCGTTCCTGTTCCGGAAGATCAGCTGCCTCTGGAACTTCCTGCCGTAAAGACCTATCAGCCAACCGGTACGGGAGAAAGCCCCCTTGCAGGCATTGATTCCTGGGTAAACTGCAAGTGTCCTGTCTGTGGAGCAGATGCAAAACGCGAAACAAACACCATGCCTCAGTGGGCAGGAAG
>DFDV01000201.1 GCA_002369025.1 Treponema sp. UBA3819
GAAACAAGGGTAAAAACTTTATCCAGAAAGTCCATGTAGAACTGCCCCAGCACAATGCAGATGGGATGAGGAATGCCCCAGTTGGTAAAAAGCTCTACGATGCCGTTTCCCCAGGGATTTCCTATATCACCGTCGTAAAAAGTGACATTCAGCACCACAGAAATGGTGACACAGACCAGGGTAACCAGCACTGAAAGACTCATGGTTTTAAGAAGGGTTTCCATCCAGCCCCGGCGAGCCATTACTCCAACGATTACGGCAATAAAAATGCTGGTGAGTCCGTAGACAAAGGAAATTGGATTGATAAGTCCGTGAAGGATATTGCCTGAAAGACCGACAATGGCACCGCAGACAGGTCCCAGCGCATAGGCCGCAAGAAAAGTGCCAAAGGAATCAGCCCACACAGGCAGATTGAGGGAATCAGCAATCACACGGCCGCATACATTCACAATCATACAGAAAAGCACAAGCAGGATTATCTGATGGGGCTTGTAAAGATTCTGCTTTTTCATTGTTCACTCTCCTTGGCATCGGACTGTATTTTTAAGGGAAAGAGCACCGTACCGATTATGCAGAAAGGCTCTCCGTTGTTGTCCAGACGGATGGCACAGTGAATGCGACAGGCTTTTCCGTTTGCCTTTACCCTGGTCTCAAAAACACCGCCCAGACTTTTTTTTGCATGGGCAAGGAGCCTGAGGGTCTCCACGTCAGAAAGGTCAAAAACTCCTCTGAGATTTAATTCAGTGCCGTCTCCTATGCCACATTCATGCTCTGCTTTTGGATTAAAGAGGTTAATTGAACCATCCATACCGATAATCAGCACGGACACATCAACTGAATAGAAAATCTCCTGGCTTACATTTTTTACCGTTGGCGCAAACATAATGTGCCGCTTGACTGCAAGCCAGAATGAAAAATGAATAAAGGCGTAGGCAAGGCAGAATGAAAAGGTCGGATATTTTCGCGCAAAGGCAAGATTGAACATATCCGGGAAGGCTGCGCACAAAAGAGCCAGATTCACCACGATTATTTCCAGGACAAACTGCTTGTCCCGCTTGATTTTTTTGCTCTGATACCATTTGACGCCGTAAATTACAAGGACAATACAGATAGCGATGACATAAGAGTAATGGAAGATAAACGAACCGTCCATTCTGTTTTCGTAGGCGGTATGAAAGTCATAGCGGACATAATGTAAAGCGGAAGGCTTCCCAAAGAGAATCAGGTCAAAAAGCAGGTAGAGGACAAAAAAGCCTAGAATGACACCCCTGTAGCCCTGTCTCATCCTTAATTCCATGGTAAGAAAGGCTAATTCTATAAGAAGAAAGACATCTACTCCGTAAAGACCTATGAGACGGGGAATAAAGGCATATTCAGTTTCGGGCATGAGAGCCATGATGGAATAGCCTGCACAGATAAAAAAAACTGAACCCCCAAAAAGCAGTATGTAGCCGCGGAGATAGCCGGTTTCTGGTTCCTGCAGGAAGAAGGAAAGCCCCGCAGCAAGAGCAAGCACCGCAAGAGAGGCAAGAATAAGGTTAAAAACTATACCAAGCATTTATTCCTCCACCGTAATTACATCTCTAAGTACATAGCAGAAACTCGGTGCGCTTCTGTTTTCACATTCCTTGTAAGGCACCCTTAAATCCCACAAGTCTGTTCCATCAAAGGGATTGACGCCGATATAATTACCCTGAAAAACCGTAATATGTCCGTCTTTAAACTGCCTGATTGTCTTTTCAACAATCTCTTCCGTACCTGGACTGAGAATATGGCGATTCAAACCGACAATTTCAATCCAGCCACGGTCAAAACCTGCACAGGAATCCAGACTTTTGTATGTGCTTTTAAGGGTTTTCTCAATGCTTTTTCCCGATATAATCGCCTGGACTGCGCCTGAAATGCAGGGGCTCCAGTTTATTCTGCTAGAAACAAGTGAAGTTGTAGGCGCAACGTCGGTCATGCTCTGATTGTAGCCCACGTGAAAGACTGTCTTGCCCCTTTTGACGCTGGCTTCTTCGCATGCAATGGCGGGACCTGCCGTGTCAGAGTGCTGACTGATAATCACACAGCCTTCATTTATCAGCTTTTCGGCAGTTTTCTTTTCGATTACATGATTACTCCAAGTGTTGGTATAGCGGACAAGCATCTGGGCTTCAGGCACAATGCTGCGCACTCCCAGAAAGAAGGCTGTATAGCCGGAAATAACTTCTGCATAGGAAAAGGCTGCAACATAGCCGATTTTAGCCTGATTTCTGTTGATTCTGCCCTTTTCCAGAAGTTCCTGCATTTTCATGCCGGCAACAATACCACAAACATAGCGGCCTTCGTGAATTGCGCCCATAAAAGTGTGATAATTGGGGAGGACGGGTTCCTTGTCTGCAAGGTCTCCTGTGGCATGACAGAACTGTACATGGGGATATTGCTGAGCCTTCTTTTTGAGCGGCTCACCGTGACCGTAACTAACCGCAAAGATAAGGCGGCAGCCTTCGGCAACAAGGTCATCTATGGCTTTTTCGCAAAAGACGCCGTTTTCACCGACATTGTACTTGGCTAAAACCTGTACTTTATCTCCAAAGATTTCTCCCAGTTCTGTCTGGGCACGGTCAAAATTGATAGTATAGGCGGTAGCGGTATCAGCATTGTAGAGAAAGCCTATTTTGAGGACTTTAGAATCCTCCCCGCCGGACAGGAGCTGTTTTGCGAAGAACATCACTGCAACGCCGAATATAACAGTGAGTGTTGTGAGCAGAACGTTGTTTTTCATTTGGGATACCCCATAAACTTTTTGTATTTATGGAAGTATATCACAAAGTAAAAAACATTGCACTACCCCGGGGCATCAGGGGCTCCGCATTGAATAGTCTGTTCTGTATAAAAAAAATGGCTTCCAGTCGCAAGAACGGCCTGCGAAACCGCAGACTTGTCTGCTATACGCGGTTTGTGCTTGTAATTATTTACTTTTGCCGCTTGCGCGGCAGCACAAACCGAGTGTTTTCACATGCCGTTTTGCTCCCTCACGCCATTTTTTCACATGGTACCAATTAGAATGCGGAGTCCCTGCTTCGTGGAAGGAGCCACGGATGAACACGGATTAAAACGGATGAGGCACAGATAAGAAACAAAAATATAAAAACATCCGTGCCCTATCTGCGTGCATACGTCGCTTGCGCTCCG
>DFDV01000170.1 GCA_002369025.1 Treponema sp. UBA3819
AATCAGTGTTCATCTGTGGTTCTCCGCGCCGCCCCGAGCCATGAATTCAACCAGTTTCCGTTGTTCCTGAAAAGCCAACAAAATATCCACGCAAACGAAGCAGGGTTCTTAGGGGCAGTAGCCCCTACGCCGTGCCGGGAAGAGGGGAGGTCTTAGGAGAGGAGAGACCCTCGCTTCGGAGTAGGGGGTCTCACCTCTCCTAAATCAAGGGGGTCGCACAGGGGCCCTCCCCTGTGAATGAAAAAATTTGTCAGTTCCTCCAATGCATGATATAATACAGGCATGGGTGCCGTTTCGATTTCGCAGGACGAACTGAATAAGGTCCTCAATAATATCCGAAAGGATAATGACGAGCGCGAAAAAATTCCTGACTCTCCCGGCATTGCCCTTTCCCAGTCAGAACTGGAAAAGCTTTTTGGCAGTTCACAATCCCTTGCATCCAAAAGCGACAGTACTGTCGGCGGAAACTCCGGTACGAGTTCCGTTACAGAAAAAGAAACTGAACTGCAAAGCGACGCTGAACGGGATGCCGCACGGGAAGCTAAAATCGCAGAACGAAAAGCCCGGGCCGCCGCAATTCTCGCCCAGGCAAATGCATCTTCCCCCAAGCGGATTTCCGTCGTATACGGTACCGCTACCCGCCGGGGACACGAAGTCGAAAAACTGCAGCCAGGCGACACCATTCAGCTTGACCGCATCATTCCCGAATACGCTGACATCCTCGTAGACGGCAAACTCTTTGCCCGCGGTATCATCAAAGACCAGAATGGTCACGCCAGTGTCACTATTGCACAGCTTGTAGAATAACCGGCTCCTCCCCCTTCACTCCCCTATAAACACAATTTTTTCACATAAAAAACAAGAAACTGGTATCAAACATTGTTTTAATTCGCTATACTGATATCACTATGAAGTACGTTTATTTTTTTGGAAATGGTGACGCTGACGGTGATGAGTCAATGCGTGCCGAATTGGGTGGAAAGGGTGCAAATCTTGCGCAGATGGCAAAGGCTCCGCTGAGTCTGCCGGTTCCGGCTGGTTTTACAATTACGACTGATGTCTGCCAAAAATACTATGAGCTTGGAAGAAAATATCCTGACGAGCTGGCAGGTCAGGTAGATGAATATCTTGCCAAACTGGAAGCAGTAATGGGAAAGAAACTGGGAGATGAAAACGATCCTCTGCTGGTTTCAGTGCGTTCCGGTGCAGCAATTTCCATGCCGGGTATGATGGACACGATTCTGAACCTTGGTCTGAACGACAAGGCTGTTCTTGGTCTTGCAAAAAAGACAGGAAACGAACGCTTTGCATGGGATGCCTACCGCCGTTTTATTCAGATGTACGGCGATGTCGCAATGGGTGTTGACCACGACAAATTTGAAGCCATTATTGACGAAGTAAAGTCTCACCGTGGAATCAAGCAGGATACTGAACTGACGACGGAAGAATTGAAGGAAATCGTCACAAAGTACAAGGATATGTACAAAAAAGAAAAGGGGTCAGACTTCCCCCAGGATGCAAAGGAACAGATGTGGGGCGCAATTGGTGCGGTTTTCGGCTCATGGATGAATCCCCGCGCAATCAAATACCGCAGACTGAATAACATCAGGGAAGGAGCCCTCAAAGGTACTGCCGTTACGGTTATGGCCATGGTTTTCGGTAACAAGGGTGAAACTTCAGGAACTGGTGTCTGTTTCAGCCGCGATCCTTCTACCGGTGAAAACATTTTCATGGGTGAATACCTGATGAACGCTCAGGGCGAAGATGTTGTTGCCGGTATCCGCACTCCTGAAAAACTTTCTCAGCTTGAAAAAACAAACAAGGCTATTTATGACGAACTCTGTCAGATTCGCGACCGTCTGGAACAGCACTACTGTGATATGCAGGACATGGAGTTTACGGTAGAAGAAGGCAAACTCTACATGCTCCAGTGCCGCAATGGTAAGCGCACGGGTACGGCTGCAGTGAAAATGGCCGTAGACATGGTAAAAGAAGGCCTTATCTCCAAAGAAACTGCAATCATGCGCGTAGAACCCGAGCAGTTGAATCAGCTTTTGCTTCCCCAGCTTGATAAAGATGCTGTAAAGAAAGCGGTTGAAATTGCAGCTGGTCTGAATGCGTCTCCGGGTGCAGGCTGCGGTCAGATTGTGTTTACGGCAGAAGAAGCCGAAGCTTGGGCAAAGGATGGCAAAAAAGTCCTGCTCGTACGCAAGGAAACATCACCGGATGACATCGCCGGCATGGCAGTTTCCCAGGGAATTCTCACTTCTACAGGCGGACGCACATCTCACGCAGCAGTTGTTGCCCGCGGTATGGGTACTCCCTGTGTCTGCGGCTGTTCTGAAATGACATTCAAGGATGAAAATACTGTCGTCATCAAGGGCAAGTCCTACAAGCGCGGTGATTATCTGACAATTGACGGCGCAACAGGCCTCGTATATGAAGGTCAGGTGGCAGTAAAACCCGCAGGCATTTCCGGTGATCTGGAAACATTCTTGGGCTGGGCTGACGAAATCCGCGAAAAATCAGAACGCGTAACAGAATCCGGCAACACAGTTAAAGGCTTTGACATCTATGCAAACGGAGACACTCCCCAGAACGCTATTGATGCATTCAGATTCGGAGCAAACGGCATCGGTCTCTGCCGCACTGAACACATGTTCTTTGATGAACCCAAACTGACTGACTTCCAGAAAATGATTATTTCTGACGATACAGAAAGCCGCAAGGAAAATCTTGCAAAAATTCTGCCCCACCAGCAGAAAGACTTCTACGAAATCATCAAAACCATGGAAGGCCGCCCGGTTACAATCCGTCTGCTTGACCCGCCGCTCAACGAATTCATTCAGGCAGAAAGTGATGAGCAGCTGACCGCTCTGGCAAAAAAACTGGATGTAGACAAGGCAAAGCTTGCCCGGAAAGTAAGCATGCTGGCAGAACACAACCCCATGCTGGGTCACCGTGGCTGCCGTCTTGCAATCACCTACCCCGAAATCTACGAGATGCAGGTAGAAGCAATTGCACGCGCTACAGCCCAGCTGGACAAAGAAGGCGTAAAACACAATGTCCTGATTATGATTCCAAACGTCATCTCCTACAACGAAGTAGAACAGATTCGCCGTCAGGCAGAGGCTGTCATCGACATGGTAAACAAGGAGTGCGGAACTGCCCTTAAGTTTGAAATCGGTTCAATGATTGAGTTCCCCCGTGCTGCTTTGAGCGCAGGAAGAATTGCAAAATATGCAGACTTCTTCTCATTCGGTACCAACGACCTTACTCAGACCACCTTTGGTTTCAGCCGTGATGACTATGGCAAGTTCATTGAATCTTACCTGCAGCAGCGCATTCTGGAAGATGATCCTTTTGCAACACTGGATTACGAAGGTCCTGGCGTCCTCATGGAAATTACAGAGGCAAAAGGCCGCGCAGTAAATCCCCACCTGCATCTGGGTATCTGTGGTGAACACGGTGGAGACCCGGCTTCAATCCACATCTGCTATCAGATTGGTCTGAACTATGTTTCCTGCTCACCCTACCGCGTACCCCTTGCCCGTCTGGCTGGAGCTCAGGCTGTAATCGAGTACGAAAAACAGCACTCATAAGACGGCTGCTAAAAAAAGAGGCTGTCCGGGAAATTCATCAGCGGAATTCCTGCTGAAGTTCTTCCCGGGCCAGTTCATCAATACGGGCTTCAACGACAGCCTCTTTATAGATTGTCGTCATTTCATGCAGAGAAAGCGTTCCCTTGTGTTTCAGGCACATGGCTTCAAGAATTTCCTCGGGAACCACAATACCGTCATTTCCAACAACACTTTCATCAAATGAATCCCATTTTCCCAGGGCAGAAATAGCAAGAGTCAGTTTTTCGTTGTTTGTCTTTTCAATTTTGCTGGTACGCTTTAAGTCTCTTACCGCAGAAATTGCAAATATCAGGGAAAGAAAGGCATCCATTCCGTTAGCTGCAAGAATTGACCAGGCAATTGCCTCTATACCAAATCCATAGACCCGGGTCAGCAGCAAAAAGACAGGGATACGGACAAAAAAGAGCCTGATGACATTTACGATTGTGGGGAGTTTTGTCTTTCTTAAGGCGTAAAGAAATCCGCACATAGCCCCGTCTGTGGCATCAAATATGGCCGCCCAGCGTGCAATCCGGTATATGATTCTCATGCTGTCCGCAAGTTCTGTATTTCCCTTTGCAAAGAAAGAGATAAGAAGTTCACTTGAAAGAGCCACTATGATAAAAAGAATCGTTCCTACAAAAAAAGTAACAAATGTGTTGTAAAACAAAAATGAAATGGCCCTCTTTGCGTTGTGATTTCCAAGATTGGCCGAGATAATTGTTGTTTCCGCATCTTTAAAAGCGACCAGCGGACTAGTTGCAAGGGACAGAATCCTCAGAGAACAGGAATAGGCTGCCACACCAACTGAACCAAAAACAATCATGAGGGCATTACATATAACTTTTCCAAATGGTATCAGTACTTTTTCTATTATTACCGGAAAAGAAAGTTTTGCCAGCGGAACAATAGGAATCTTCTTAAAGGAAGCCTTTCTGAAACTGACCTGAAACTGATTCTTTTTTGAAAAAAGATGCCTGATTGCAATGCAGGAAAAAGATGCAAAGGCAATACCTGAAGCAAGGGGCAGCAGGTATATGGCTGTCTCAGGCTGAAGGGTACCGCTTGAAACCAGATAGATAATCCCAAAATTCAGCAGGGTTTTGATTACCATAACTGAAATGTTTCCGTACATGACGATTTTTGTACGGCCACGGGCTTTTTCCGTAGTAAAAAAAATTGAATTGATAAAGGTAAAAGCCAGAGTAAGAATTTCAATTGAAAGAAAAAAAGTGCCCTGAGAAAGCAATTCTTCGGGGAAGGAAGCCAGCCGGAGAATAGGACGGGAAAAGGGAATAAAAATAAGCAGAATGGCAAATGCTATAAACAGCGCAGTAAAAAAGACAGTGCTGATTTCTACCTGTACCCTTTTCATATCCCCGCTTCCAAAGGTACGGGAAATCATAATACCTGCACCAACCGACAGACCTCCGCTGATTGCCCCCAGCGTGTTTCGTATTTCACTGGCAAAGGCAACAGTGGTCACGACATTGCTGTTCATGTTTGCAGCTGTAAATACATCAAAAAAGGAGAAAACTACAGTGAGCGAATTCTGAAAGAGAAGGGGCAATGCAACTGAAAGAATTACTAAAAATGGAGAGCCGTTTAAGAGAAAACTACGGCGCAACTTTTCATTTTCATTGCGCTTCATATTTTCTATCCTTAATGACTGGCGTAATTCGATTCATAATCAGACCTGCACATATCTATAATTGCATACATCAGAAAATTATGCTATAGTTTCTGCGATGAATTCTGATGAAATCCTCAAAGAGAACGCTTTTCTGATTGACTCTAATTCACTTGAAAATACTGAAAGCCGTCTGATTGGTTTTATGATTGGGGATGACGGAACTTTTTATCAGCATACCCTTCCCCCGCAGCATTCAGACACAGGCGTATTCGTGCTGATTGAACGGAAAGATGACACAATCAGCATCAGGCAGGACGGTGGCGCCACCTTTGGACTTTTTTTCTATCAGGATAACGAAAGATTTCTGCTTTCAAATTCATTTTATACGCTTGCAGAAAAAATCCCTGAAAAGCTTTCCATTAATAAGGAGCATATTCAGTCATTTCTCTATTCAAAAGAATATACCGCTGATATTTCCGGCACGCTTGCAAAAGAAATCACCCGCATAAGCCCAGATGTATTCATCACAATCAAAATTTCAACAAAAGAAATCCATTTTCACACGATAACGAGAAAACTTTTTTCCCGCAGCCTGTGCACAAAAGAAGATTTTGACCTGCTGGACACCTGGTACTTTAAGTGGGTCAATTTTTACCGCTCACTGGTAGAAGGCCACCAGCCCCTGTATACTGACCTTACCGGCGGTCTTGATACACGAATCATCATTTCCATGCTCATAAATGCAGGAATTGACCTGACAAGTTCCATTCCCATAGCGAACCATACCTCCGTAAATCTGCCAAAAGATGCAGACGACATGCGGATTGCAAAGATTATTTCAGAAACACTTCATTTTCCGCTGAACTCAAATGTAATTCAGGTGAAAAAGACAGGTAAAGTGTCTCCGGAAGACATGTTCCGCCGTATCCGCCAGTTCCCGCTCGGACAGTCAATCTATTGTAAAATGTACAACACCAGCTACGAAAAGCCTGTTTTTGCCGCAAAAGGTCTGGGCAGTTTCATCAAAGGCAGTGTCGCTTCAAACGGAAAAGCCTGGAAGGGCATGCAGGAAGTATATGCCGAATATGACAGAATAGCAGATTCGTTTTTGGATAAAGAATATTCTCTTTCAGAAGAAGAAAGAAAGGCAAAAAAAGAGGCCGCCCACAGCAGAATCAGAAAAGAGGCAGAAAAAATTCTTTCCGGTCAGTCTTATGACGACGAACACAGTGCAACCTATTTTTACAAATCAGTCTGGCTGGACGGTCGTGACCAGAAGAAGATGCTCTGCAGTTATCTCATAAATTTTTATATAGTCACACCTTTTACCGACCCTCTCATTCATTCTTTTGACTACAATCCTTATGGTGATGACCCCTTGTACCTTCCGACCCTGATTTTATCCCGCTACGCCCCGCAGTTACTGGAATTTGAAATTGAAAACAGAGCCTTTTCTCCCCAGTCCCTGGAAAGAGCCAGAAAACTCAATCAGCAGTTTCCCCTTTCCATGCCTGTTTATGAAAAAATATACGGCTCAAACCAGACTGTTTATGCGAAAGAATGCGATTGGGAAGATTTGTCCGACATGCTCAGTAAAAAACTGACAGACAGGGATTTTCTACGCAGTGTAGATTCTATAATTGGAAAAGACCTACGGGAAGCAGTCATCGCTGAATTCAAACCCGAACTCCACTTCAAGCGTCCCTACCGCCCCTACATACTGCTGGCCCTGTATGAACTGACCAGAATTATGGAAAAGGGAAAGTAAGACTTTCAGGAACAGCGTTCCCGCTTCACCCCGGCAAAATTTTCCCGCGAATTTTCTATTTCAATTATCATAGCAAGAATGCTACGGTTTTATTTCTAATTTGGGTGTAAAATAATTGATGAGGATTATAGCCGTACTGAGCCTCAGTTGTGGTTTGATTTCTAATTTGGGTGTAAAATAATTTTAAAAATTGTTTTGACTCGAAAAACATAGTTGTGGTTTGATTTCTAATTTGGGTGTAAAATAATCTTGCCTGCTCAGGTATTGCAGGAAAAAGAGTTGTGGTTTGATTTCTAATTTGGGTGTAAAATAATTCATTGTACTTGTCGATAGCCTTTTGAGGGGTTGTGGTTTGATTTCTAATTTGGGTGTAAAATAATAATCAGGATAAACACGCTGAAATCTATCTAGTTGTGGTTTGATTTCTAATTTGGGTGTAAAATAATTTTATTTTTTTTAAAATAGGTCTTTGTTTTGTTGTGGTTTGATTTCTAATTTGGGTGTAAAATAATGGTCGCACGGATGAAAAGCAAAACTAATAGGTTGTGGTTTGATTTCTAATTTGGGTGTAAAATAATGGTCGCACGGATGAAAAGCAAAACTAATAGGTTGTGGTTTGATTTCTAATTTGGGTGTAAAATAATCATCTGAAAAATAACCATTCGTTTCACGTAGTTGTGGTTTGATTTCTAATTTGGGTGTAAAATAATCTCGTCTTTCCGTTTCTATATGCAACTTCAGTTGTGGTTTGATTTCTAATTTGGGTGTAAAATAATCGAAAGTTCGGAGTTACGGATAGCCTGCTCGTTGTGGTTTGATTTCTAATTTGGGTGTAAAATAATATTAAGCGTCTTTGAATTACGCAACTGCTCGTTGTGGTT
>DFDV01000066.1:0-122 GCA_002369025.1 Treponema sp. UBA3819
GTTGCGGTTCATAAAAACGCAGCAGTAAACTGGCAATCGTTGTTTTTCCTGCGCCAGTTTCTCCCACAAACGCAATCTTTTCTCCCGGCTTAACCGACAGTGTGAGATCCTTCAACACCACG
>DFDV01000066.1:206-1809 GCA_002369025.1 Treponema sp. UBA3819
ACATGATCAAAAACGATCTCCCCTTTTATGTCCTTGCACTCCACAGCGCCGGGAATATCCTGGATTTCTGGCTCAATCTGCATAATTTCATAAAAACGGTTGAATCCGGCCATGCCCCGCTGATAGAGTTCCGTCAACACCGTGAGCCGCAGCAGCGGTTTCATAAATAAATTTACATACAAAAGAAAAGCCACAAAATCACTTAATCTTAAACGGTCTGTAATGATCAGCCATCCGCCTGCGCTCATCATTACCACATTAATCAGGTTACTGAAAAACGCAATACTGCCTGAAAAATAAGCAACTAATTGCGTAGACACCCGGCGCCCTTCAATATAAGTACGGCACCTTTCTGCAAAACGGGCCGCTTCCTGTTCTTCCAAAGCAAAAGCCTTGATGAGCCGTATACCATTCAGCGCTTCTGTTACCTGGGCCGAGGCATCGCCGTATAATACCCGGTTTGCTCTGAACTGCCGCTTCATTTTCCGATTGATATATACCGTATGAACCGTTTTGGCAAGTAAAAGCAAAACGATAAAAGACGCCAGCAGCGGGTTCATCCAGAATAAGATCACTATCGTCCCCAACATGGTTATGGAACAGATAATAAAATCATTAGGGCCCTTGAAGGTCAGCTCTCCGATCTCCGTAAGGTCCGTCGTAATACGCGATAACAGCTGCCCTGTTTTATTCTCGTCAAAATACCGGAACGACATTTGCTCCAGATGCCGGAACAGATCCTGCCGCATATCATTTTCCATATGAACAGAAACCAGCGTCCCTCGGGAATGTACAACATAGGTAAGCCCGAAGCTGGCACAATAGAGCAAAAACAAAATCCCAATCATCTCAAAGATACTCTTTATATTTTTCTCTGGCAGTTCCACGTTCAGGATATGCCGGACCAAGATGGGAAACACCAGGTCCAGCGCCGCCGTCAGAACAGAAAGAAATAATAAAAAGCAAAGGGCTTTACGATATGGTTTATAGTAATGTAAAAGAAGATGCAGCATCAAGCTCAGCTCCCTTTCTGCAGTTTCCATATATGCAGGCGATACGATCCGATCAGTTTTCCTTCCGGCGTCAGCGCGGGTGCTTCCACACCGGCAAGCCATGCGCCGTCACGGCTGATCGCTACTGCCTGGCAGGGACCTTCCGTATGGAAAAAGTGCTCTTCTTTTCCATCTGCCAGATTCAGCACCGAAGCTCCATGGGCTTTATAATCATGCGTCCTTACATTGCGCCCGATGGCGCAGGCTGCTTTTCCCGGTGAAAAGGCAATCTCCTCAATAGTGCCCTGCGCCCGGTACTGGTACTTAAAATTCCCATCCAGTGTAAACAGGAACAGGCTATTGTTGCTGGGATGTTCTACCGGCGTAGGCAGCTGCCAGTTTTCCCTGTTATATGTATTAATGGTAGAAAACACAGCGCCTTCCTTCACGATGTAGCCGTCGCGCCCGGAAGCATTGATCCAGGAATCGTCAACCTTAGTTGGTTTGGAAAGAAAACGCCACCACAAAAGCTTGCCGGACTTGTCAAACAAAAAGCCACGCCCGTCGCTTCCCATACCGGCAAGATACTCTCCGTCTTCCGAAAAAGTGGG
>DFDV01000066.1:1915-2788 GCA_002369025.1 Treponema sp. UBA3819
TCATGCAAAAGGGTTCCCGTTTTTTTATCCAATAAATACAAGGTTTTTTTATATTTCATTTCGGGGCGGAAATCATAGGCGCTGGTGGCAATGACAACCCGTCCGCTTCTGTCATTGACATCACACCAGTTGATCCAGCTGTCAATGGTTTCATTTTCCGGGAACCGCCAAAGCAACCGGCCCTTTGCGTCAACAGCGATCATCCGCCCGTCGTAACCGCGGCTGCCATTTTTTTGCATCACAAAACGGTACATATTGACAAAAGCGTTACCTTCCCCGTCCACCGCAATATGCACCGGCGCCGGATAAGACCTGCTGGATGCATCGGTTCCCACAAAATCTGCAGCTTTATATTTCCACTCAATATCCCCCGTATGTACATTGATAGCGTATAAATTTCCTTCCGCACTGCTTTCTCCAGCGTAAGCCAGCCTGTCATCTGCCGTCACCGCCAAAGAAACCAGCTTTCCGATACCAAGAGAACGTTTCCACAATTGCTTTCCCTGCATATCGATTAAAAACAGTTCACCCTTATCCGTTCCCACAAGCCAGGCATCCTCAGCTCCCACAAATTTTATCTGCGCCCTGGTAAAGCCCATGCGGTCATAGTTTTCTACAGGAACATCCCCCAGAAATACACTGACACTGTCTTTTCCTGCCGAAACCCGGAATGTCGTCCAGGGCGTGCGGCTCCCTGTAAGCCAGAACAGGGCGCAGCAGGAAAGGGCGAACAAACACAGGATCAGGATATTTTTTATCTTACTCCCCATAAATCACGTATAATCCAAATATCAGAAATGGTAATTGGATCCTTCCTTTCTCCCGGATTTTCTGGATAATTCACTTATGGAAGTGCTGATTAATTCGTCTGCA
>DFDV01000066.1:2949-3562 GCA_002369025.1 Treponema sp. UBA3819
CTTATAAATACATCTTTGAAATATCATATATTTTTCGCAGCATGCCAAAATACAATCCCTGTTCAGAGAGAACATAACAGATTTTGCTGCCCACCACAGCCAGCGTAAAAAAGAAAAACGCAACGCATCCGGCCTTTTCTATCCTGCGCCAGGATTGACGGACCTGAGAAACTTTTGCAGAAAAGAATCCCCTGCTTACAACAGACAGAGCCAAGGTCTGGGCCCGTCGCAAACAACGCGCAAGCAAAGGTTTGGCAATATACGGTATGTGCTGGATCACAGCCGTTCTTCCCCGCTGGCTGTCACTGCGAAGTTGAAGCGCTGTAATAATTTCTCCGGTTTCCGACGCCAGTACCGGCAAAAACCGAATCGCCGTTACCAGCATAAAAGCAACCTGCGGCGGCAGATGCCATGCAAGCAATGCATTTAACAGCTGGCGCGGATCGCTTGTCCAGCAGACAAGCAGCCCCAGTGAAAGCATGGAAGCAGCCCGCAATCCCTGAACCGCGCCATACAGGATTCCTTCCCTGTAAATGAACAGACCGCCCGTTATCACACCCAACACCGGCAGATCCGGAGGGATCAGGACAAATAAAGGCGTTCGGGGAATCTG
>DFDV01000215.1 GCA_002369025.1 Treponema sp. UBA3819
TTGAGATTAGGGTTCCCTTTCCGCGTACCACATAATGGAAGAGAAAGTGGTTCCTGGTGGTCGGGCCGAATGAATGGCCGCTGGAGCATTTTTCCCATCCGCACTGATAAAGATTCAAATCTACGAAATTTTCGCTGGAAAATATATAAAAATTGTCTTCTTCCATTTTTACTTGCCGAAAACTTTTTTTATGTCCTAAAACCATGCAATACTGCTGTTTAAGGATATATCATTTTATCTCATTATATATCACTTTATCTTATAATGCAACAAAATGATATAAAATTCAAACTTTTATTTCATTTACATCTGAAAATTCAGTGTTACACTTGAATCAGTAATTTAATAAGTTTTTTGGAGGAAAAATGAAAAAAATTAAATTATTGTCTGCTGCTGCTCTTGCTGCAATGGCTCTTGCATCTTTTGTCGGATGTAACGAGAAAAAGGCTGCTGCTTCAAAAGAAGTTAAAATTGGCGAGGGATTCACAACAAATCTTATCAAGGTCAACATTTGGGATAACAACCAGAGGGAAGGCTTGCAGAAGATTGCTGATGAATGGACTGCAAAATCTGGCGTAAAGGTCAGCATTGAGGTTGTTGACTGGGACAACTACTGGACTTTGCTTGAGGCTGGTGCTTCTGGCGGACAGATGCCGGATGTATTCTGGATGCACTCTAACACTGTTCAGATGTACATGGAGAATGATTTGCTGCTCAATCTCGATCCGTACATCGCTGCTGACAAGAGCATCGACATGAGCCGCTACTATGACGGAATTAAAAATCTTTACACACGCAAAGACGGAAAAGTTTTCGCTGTTCCGAAAGATCACGATACAATCGCCCTTCTTTATAACAAGGCAATTTTTGACAAATACGGTGTAGCATATCCAAATGATAACTGGACTTACGAGGATATGTATGAGGCTGCAAAGAAAATCACCGAGGCTTCAAACGGCACTGTTTACGGATATGCTGTAGACACATCAAACAACCAGGACGGCTGGTATAACATGGTTTATGCTTATGGCGGAAAAGTCATCACTGACGACCACAAAAGCACAACTATCGGCTCGGATGCTGGAAAAGCTGGTATGGAAATGGTTCGCAAAATCCTCACAGTTTCTGCTCCACAGACTGTAGTTTCTGAGACTTCAAACGATGTCCTCTTCAAGTCTGGCAAAGTCGCTATGATTACTCAGGGTTCTTGGATGATCAACAGCTTCTACACATCAGAGAATGCAAAGGACTATGCTTGGGCTATGCTTCCTTACGCTGACTTGAACAAAAACGGCAAATGTGAGAAGAACGAACGCTGGTCTGCTTACAACGGCTTGGGCTGGGCTGCTTCTTACAACACAAAAGACCCGAACGCTGCATGGGGACTCATCGCTTACTTCTGTTCACAGGTTGGACAGAAAGAGCAGTCTGAGCTTGGCGTAACAATGGCTGGTATGTACGGTGAATCAGCAGCTTTCGCAAACGCATTCAAGGGAATGGATGTAAGCGCATTCACAAAAATCGAAGAGAACGGCTCACTCTACTTCCGACCATACACAAGAAACACACCTGTTTGGGAAGACGGCCTCAAAAAGAAAGGCGCATTCCTTGACGCATGGCAGAATCCTAATGATCCAGCAGTTATGGCAAAGGCTTGTGAAAATGCACAGGCTTTGATTACAAAGGCTATTTCTGAGGAATAATTCTAACAAAATTATCAGTTGTCCGGATGAGGCGCATTTTTTCCGCTTCATTTCGGGCAGCTTTACTGGAGGAAAAATGTTAGGTAAAACAAAGATGACTAAAGCGGCAAGAAATGAGGCAATCTGGGGGTTGGCATTTGTCGCACCTACAATCATAGGTCTTGTGATTCTTAACTTCATTCCGGCTTTAAATACGGTCTATCAGTCATTTTGCAAGACAGGTGACTTCGGAAAAGGAAACAAATTTGTCGGGTTTGCGAATTATATCTCTGTAATGAGCGATAGTGAGACCTGGCAGTCATTATTGAACACAATAAAATACGCATTGATTGAGGTTCCTTTTGGAATCGCAATTGCTTTGGTTCTGGCAGTATTTCTTAACAAAAAGATAATCGGAAAATCAGTTTTCAGGACAATATTCTTCCTTCCAATGGTATGTGCCCCTGCCGCTGTTGCAATGGTATGGAAGTGGCTCTATAACATGGAATTTGGTCTTTTGAATAATATTTTTGGAACTCATATTGCATGGATTTCAAATCCGCACATCGCATGGATTTCTGTTGGCGCAATCGGCGTCTGGTCAATCATCGGTTACAATATGGTTCTTTTCCTTGCTGCTCTTCAGGAAATTCCAAGTGACTATTACGAGGCCGCCACAATTGACGGTGCATCTGGTATAAGTCAGTTTTTTCATATAACGGTTCCGCTGCTAAGCAACACCACATTCTTTATCGTTCAGACTCGTGTAATCGCGACTCTCACGGTTTTCGACCTCATGTTCATGGTAATGGATGTAACGAATGTTGCGCTGCCTAATGTTCAGTCAACGGTCTTCCTGTTCTACACTTATGCATTTAGGAACGGAAACAAGGGCTATGGCTCGGCATTGGTAATGCTTCTGGTTGTTTTCATCATGATTGTTACGGTCATCATGCAGAAGTGCGAGAAGAAATTTGTTAGTCGCTAGAGGTAGAATATGAAAAACAAAAAATATTTGGAAAGCAAGTCTACGGAAATAATGTATGCAATCCTTATCATAATGGCTTTTATAATGCTTGTTCCGTTCGCATGGATGATTCTTACGGCGGTAAAGACAAATCAGGAAGCCATTTCCGTTGATCCGTTCTATATCTTCCCGCAGATTACCTGGCATTGGGAGAATTTCGTGACGGTCTGGAAATCATACAATTTCTTGATTCTGTACAAGAACACTTTGCTGATGATTTTCTTCCGCATCCTTTGGGCATGTCTTACGGCGACACTTGCAGGCTATGCTTTTGCCCGCTTGCGTTTCCCAGGAAAAAATTTCCTCTTCGCGCTCGTTTTGATTCAGATGATGATTCCTTCACAGATTTTCATCATCCCGCAGTACCTCATGGTTTCAAAGCTTGGCTGGCTCAACACAACTAGTGGCCTTGTATTTCCAGGAATGGTTTCGGCTTTCGGAACTTACCTGCTCAAAACGGCTTTCGAAGGTTTGCCGAGGGATTTGGAGGAAGCTGCGAACATGGACGGTTGTAATGTCGGACAGCGATTCCTTTTCGTAATGATGCCGCTCACTAAGTCTGCGATGGTATCTTTGGGAATCTTCACAGCACTTTTCGCCTTCAAGGACTTGATGTGGCCGATGATTGTCTGTACGACCTCAACGACTACTACCCTTTCCGCAGGTCTTGCAAAGATGCAGGGACAGTACGGAACAGAGTACCCGACGATGATGGCCGCAGCTGTCATTGCCGTCATTCCGATGATTGTAATTTATGTGATTTTCCAGAAACAGTTTGTTAAGGGAATCGCAACATCAGGCTTAAAGTTGTAGCAAAAAATTGATGTCGTTGCCGGGCTAGGCTCGGCAATCCAAAAATCTACTTCTAAAAAGGAAAAAATTATGGCTGACTCAAACAAAAATGGAATATTTTTCCATGACGGGATTTTTACGCTCCAAACGGAAAACTCTACTTATCAAATGAAAGCTGACAAATTCGGCTTTTTGCTCCATCTTTACTACGGAAAGAAAATGTGCGGCGTTGCGGATTATCTTCCGACTCAGGCAGACCGTGGATTTTCACCGAATCCTTACGATGCTGGTGCCGACAGAACTTATTCTCTTGACTTTTTGCCGCTTGAATTCCCTGTCCGTGGTGTAGGAGACTTTAGAAGCCCTGCTTTCGATGTGAAATACGCCGACTCTTCTTGGGGCTTGGACTTGCGTTACAAGTCTTACAAAATTTCTGACGGAAAATATTCTCTTCCTG
>DFDV01000210.1 GCA_002369025.1 Treponema sp. UBA3819
CTCTGCTTTTCTCTTGAACATGCGAGCCTCCATTTAGTGCAGTTATTTCAGAATTTTATACACAAAATTGTGCACTTTTTTCAAAATTATTTTAGTTAAATAGTGCACTTTTTTCAAGATTTAAAAAACAAAATAGTGCAGTTTTTTCAAGATTTTTACACTCTATGATACACCAGCTTTTTACGCTATAATTCCCCATAAAAAAGGACACCAAAAACGGAATGTGCTTTTTTTGGTTTATAATATATGTATGCTGAATAAATCAGGCAACAACCGCTGGTATGTTGCAAATAAAATCTTTACAGATAATTTTATTGTTGCTTCTCTTATTGAATTTTCCATTATGATTACCGCTCTGGTTGATGGTCTTGTTGTAAGCCGTCTGCTTGCGCCTGGTTCAATGGCATCTTTTGGACTTGCAAGACCATACTTCAGCATTATTGCGATTTTTTTCGGCTTTATGACAACCGGCATGCAAACCCTCTGCTCAGAAAAAATCGGCCGTGGCGATGCAAAAAATTTTAACCGTATTTTCTTTTCCGCTTTTTATATCAGTGGAATCATCTCAATCGGTCTACCGGCAACAATGCTGAATGCAATTTTGCTTCCCGCAATTCAAATGGACAGTGGAAAACTGGTAATCCGTATGCAGGATAACTGCCCGCGGTATGATGCAGGAAAACGCCTTAAAGCACTTGAAAATGCCGGTCAAAAAGAAAAGATGTCAAATCTCGGAAGCTGGCTTACACAAAACTTCGCCGATGATGTCCGTTACATTTATTCTTTTGAATGCAATATCATCATTATGGAATTTAAGATTACCAAAAGCTGATTTTTCATACCCGCTGCCCGCTTTTCTGCCAGAATCATTTAGCGCTTTCTGGCCGTTGGCTAAAATTCTTCTTTATATTTTCACTATTTCAGTTATAATAGTATAGAAACTATTTTCAGGAAATTCGTATGACTGACTTTACAAGAATCATCAGCATTGCGTCTCTTGTTTTTCTTGCCTTTTTCTGCATTCAGACGGGTATTTTTTTGTGTTCTGGACATACCATTAAACAAAATGGCAGACGAACACTCATTTTAATTGAGTTTTTCACCGGCTTCCTCCTTCTTTTTGATGCGCTTGCTTACTACTTCCGCGGAAATGTCACTTTAACCGGCTGGTACATGGTCCGTCTCTCGAATTTTTTTGTTTTTATCTGTAATTTTTCTGCATCCTTTTTCATCTGTTTTTATATCTGTGAGTTCATCAAGCAGGAACGCTTAAATTTTTCGCTCCTTTTTTCTCCCCGCAAATCCATTAAGAACGGAATTCCCTCTCAGCTTTTTATCGTCTTTTTCTTCTGTCTTGCCGGCATTATTCTTACTATTGTCAGTCAGTACACCAGCCTTTTTTATTATTTTGATGAACAGAATATATATCACAGAAGTGCCCTTTATCCTATGAGCGTTGCATTAGGCCTCATACCCAGTCTGATTACCTTAACAATGCTCTTCCAGAATAAAAATAAACTGTCAACAAATTCTTTTGTTTCGCTTTTGATTTATTTTTTCTTCCCCTTAGTCGGCATGATTCTGATTCTTCTGGTCTACGGTTTTTCATGGATTAATATTTCCTTTGGCCTTGGATCCCTTCACCTTTTCTTTTCTTCCTTGAAATTAATGGAAATTGAATTTTATTCCGGCATAAAGGAAAACTCTGTTTTAAGTCCTGTCTATAAAACAAAAAATACTATTATTGAATCCAAAAAAAGAGTTGTAAGAAATCATTTCTGGCAGACTCTTTCCGTAAGCACAGCAGGTCTCTTTCTGATTCTCATAATCGTTGCATTTACGGGTGTAACACTGCCGGAAAAAACAATGACCATTCTCTATCCTTATACAAAAAACGACCCGTCAAAATCAGTATGCGTAACATTTCAGCAGAATGCAGAAAAACACTGGGTTGATGGCGATGATCCTGACCGGACCGGCGCCCAGTACGACGGTATGATTTTCAACAATATGCGGAGTACGGTCATCATCGACTGGAAATTCTCAATTTTTGTCCCGGAAGGCTGCTCTGTAGATCCGGGTCCCTGGAACGGTACCTTTACCCTTACGGAAGACAGACTGAATGTCAAAAAACCGCATGAAGGCGACAAAGAAAACATTCACGGAGAAGATTTTTATACCATCACACCGCTAAAAACACTTGGTTTTGGCTGTATCATGTACGCACCTCATACCTATCAGCCGCTTTCACATGTCATCGTCTTCAGTTATACGGGTATTTTTAAGCCTTTTTCAAATCCTTTCTATGATATTTTCCTGGGCCTGATTTTCATTACATTCGTTATTGCAACAACCATTATGCTCCTGGAAGGAAAACTCATCCGCGTTGAGGAAGAAAACAGAAAACTCGAAATCACTGTAAAAGAAAGAACCAAAGAACTTGAAGAAGAAAAGAACCGCTCCGAAAGCCTCCTTCTGAACATTCTGCCAAAAGATATTGCAAGTGAACTTACGGCTCATCCAAACAGCACAATAGCAAAAGAGTATCCCAATGTTACAGTTCTCTTTACTGATATCGTTGGATTTACAAAGATAAGCGGAGAAATGAGTGCTGAAGAAGTCGTTACCATGCTCAACAAAATGTTCTCTCTCTTTGATGAACGTGCCCAGCGCGAAGGAATTGAAAAAATCAAGACTATCGGTGACTCTTACATGGCGGCCACCGGCCTCATCCAGAATAAGGATAATGACGGCGCACAAAAAATGATTAGCTTTGCCCAGGGGCTTTTAGAGGATGTCCGCTCCTTTAACGAAACTTCTCCCATCAAACTCCTTATCAGGCTTGGAATAAACTCTGGTCCCCTCGTTGCCGGTGTTATCGGAAAAACAAAATTTATTTATGATGTCTGGGGAGACACGGTAAACATGGCAAGCCGTATGGAAAGCACCGGAATGCCCATGCGTATCCATGTAACCGAAGCGACAAAGGCGCAGACTGCAAACACCTTCCAATACAGCGAAACTGCAGAAATCGATGTAAAAGGAAAAGGTCTGATGAATACATACTTTTTATGATGTTTGAAGTAGCAGAAGAAGAAAATAAAAAAATCCGTGCCCTTCTGGTCGGTGCCCCCAACACTGATATTTCCGAACTGGAAGGCCTGACAGACACTCTGGGCTATGAAATTGCCCGCTCAATGACCCTTGCCCGCCTGGAAGAAAATCCTGTCTACGGTCTGGGAAAAGGTAAGGCTGCGGAAATTGCCGCCCTTGCCGAAGAAGTGGACGCGGACATCATTATCTTTGATTTTGAACTTTTACCCCGCAAACAGCGCAACTGGGAAAAACTTGCAAAGCGGCCTGTCATTGACCGCCAGGAAGTTATCCTCAGAATTTTTGCAGACCGGGCACAGACCAGAGAAGCTGTTCTTCAGGTAGAACTTGCCCGCCTGGAATATTCCCTCCCCCGGCTTGCACATTCCTATGGCGATATGGCGCGTCAGCGGGGCGGAAACTTTGGCGCAAAAGGCTCCGGCGAAACCCAGCTGGAACTGGACAACCGCAAGGTCCGGGAAAAAATCGCCCGTGTTAAGCGGGAACTTGCCCAGGTTGTCCGCAACAGACAGACTCAGCGCAAGCGCCGGGAACGCTATTCACTTCCAACCTGCGCCCTTGCAGGCTATACCAATGCCGGAAAATCATCCCTTCTGAATGCCCTGACCGGCTCAGATGTTTTTGTGGAAAACAAACTTTTCGCTACCCTTGACCCCACCACGCGCAAACTGCAAATACTGCCGCCGGTAAAGCCTGACGCTGACCCCCAGACCTATCTTCCTCCTGCAACAGTCCTTCTCACGGACACCGTAGGCTTCATTTCACATTTGCCTCACTCGCTGGTCAATGCCTTCAAATCCACACTGGAAGAAGCCCAGCACGCAGACATCATTCTGCTTGTCCTGGATGCGGGTGATGAACATGCAGAATCTCAGTATGCTACAGTTGTTTCAGTCCTTGAAGAAATTGCAGCCTCACAAAAACCCCGTATCATCGTCCTCAATAAAATCGACACCCTTTCAGACGCAGACCCGCGCCTTGCTCATCTTCGCAGCCTCTTTCCCGATGCTATAGAAGTAAGCACAAAAAACCGCACAGGCTTTGATAAACTGCTTGTGCGGCTTTACGATGAAGCTAAAAAAAGTATGTAAAGATTTTATTTCAGTTTCTTTCCGTCGCTGAAGGCCTGTCCAACCACTTCGCCAATCACGCGGTAGACATGGAAAGAAGCATCAAACATAATCGGCTGGAGTTTTCCCAAATCGATTTTTCCGTCAGTCAGAATGGATTCATCCGCCTGCTGTGCCACAATCTTTCCTACCAGCATTTCACGCTTTTCGTCCCATTCCTTTACCTCACATTCCAGCGTGAGCGGGTATTCTTCAATAATCGGAGCATTTACATGAGCACTCTTGTGTACATGCACACCGGCCTTTTCAATTTTGTTTACATTGTTTCCGCTTTCAATGCCAAAATAATCTGATATTGTTACAGTGCTTTTTGTTCCAAATGCCACGGTAAATGCGCCTGTCTTTTTCAAATTCTCGGTTGTCTTGTGTTTAGCCAGATAGAGGGTAATTTCCCCATAATCAGACTGAATGCCCCAGGCTGCGTTCATCGCATTGGGTACGCCATTTTCATCATAGGTTCCGATAATAAATACTCCTTCTGGAGCAATTACTGCATGTTTTGCATCAAATTCCATAAGATACCTCTCTATATGTTTTATTTTCTGCGGACTCCATTTCCACCCGCTTCTTTTACTGCATAACAGGGCTGAACTGCCCGGTGATAATTTGTCTTAATGCTTTCAGCCAGGTCAATTTCTACAAGTCCCACAGAAACAGTTACATCAAGTGCACCTCTCACTTCTGCACAGAACTCCGTAAACCTCTTTTCGGCTTCATCTGCATCCATCTCCAAGAAAGCCACAAATTCATCACCTGACCAGCGGAACAAAAGACCATGTCCTTCCATCGCTTTTTTTGCAAGTTCAGCTACACCAAGAATGATTTTGTCTCCGTCTGTTTCTTCACTTACCGTCTTAAACTGATCAATATCAAACATTACCAGTGATTTATATCTTGTCGTATTGAAAACACCCAGTTCTCCGTATGATTCATACAAATAATTCCGGTTGGGCAATCCAGTCAGTTTATCTTCCAGTTCCTGTGTTTTTATCAGTTTATGAACTTCAATACTATATTTTTTTGTTAATATCAGAATCAAAAGCGATACAAGCAGCAGATAAAGAATTATCAGTGGAAGTTTTATCCCAAAACCGACTACATTCTGGCCAAAACTCTGCACCACAAGATACCATTCCAGTTCCGGAAGGTACCGGGTCATCCTAAAGCCACCCATACTTCTTTTCATATAAGTAAAGCTTTCTGCAGTCGCATGATCAGAAATTGCCTCAGAAATGTAAGCATTTTCAATATTCGTTGAATCTGAATCCACCTGAACAAGACCTTCCGGGTCAATCAGATTGATTTTTACATCATATTTTTCTTCCGCATCAAGTACAATTTCCTGCAGCACATCCATAAAAACGCCAACACCGCATACACCCAAAAGTTTTCCTCTGGCATCTGTAATGCGAGTGTTCACAAAGACTGTCCAGCGGTAGCCGTTAGCCTGGTCACGGTCTGTATCCAGATCAATATCCTTACCCGACTCTAAAAAAAGTTGATACCAGATATCATAAGGTTCGCTCTTTGGATTTACAATTTTGTTAATTCCACGCGGCGTATAATAGCGGTGTGTCTCTTCTGAAACAACAAAGGCCGCAATATATCCAAACTCATTTTTTATAGATGTAAGATAAGACGCCATTTCTGCTTCGATTTTTTTTTCGGGAACAGACAATTCATTTGCCAGTGCCGACTGCAAAAATTCATCTGCACACATACTCTCGGAAACGATTATCGGTCTTTCAACAGCACTTTTCATCATGTCATAAATATGTGCTGCCACCAGTTTGTTCTTTACCATCTCATCTTTTTCACTTTTTAACAAAACCGGTGCAAACTGCAATGAAACAATAAGTAATATCACTGCAATTATGATACTTGTAATAATTTTATGCTTCATTTTTCTCCCCAGGAAAATCAGCGATATATGATGATAGATTCTATTTTACCACACATAGATGAATATACCAAATAAAATCCCCTGATAATCCACATTCTGTCTTATTCTACACAATTTTCTTATATTATGAAAAGTCTTAAGCACTCATCATAAAAATTGCTTAATGAAAAATTCTACGATATAATTACATAATATGAAATGTAAACTTCTTTCTTTCATTTTTTTCTCAGCCTTGATTTCTCATGCCTTTTCTCAGGCTTCGCAAAATATTAATGAAGACAGGTACTTTCTCAATGACTTTGTCTGCAAAAACTGGACGACCTCTAACGGACTTCCGGGAATGACCATTACCACAATCCTGCAGGACAAAAAAGGTTATATCTGGCTCGGTGCCTATGAGGGCCTGATTCGTTTTGACGGATTTGATTTTGTGACATTCAGCCGCCTTTCTGACAAAAAATATGATTTTTCAACGGCCGTTTCTATTTTTCAGGACTATTATGATAATATCTGGGTCGGCCACAATGATGACGGCATTTCCTGCATCAGTCCCGATGGACACGTAAAAAAGTTTTCTGTTGAAAACGGTCTCGCAAACAATAAAGTCAATGCCATTTGCGAGGACAACGACCACAATATATGGATTGGTACTGCTTCCGGTATCTGTTATTTAACTCCTGAACATAAAATTGTCATGCCTCCAGATCCAGATGAATTTGACCTGGACGATATAAATGTCGTAAACCTTTTGTGTGATTCTTCCGGTCGTGTCTGGATTTCTACCGCTTCAGAAAATAATCTTTTCGTCTGGTCAAACCACACTATGGAACGTTTTACCGGAATAACAAAAATCAAAAATCCTTCAGTACATTGTGTTTATCAGGATTCATCAGATGCTTTATGGTTTGGCCTTTCTCCCCACTATGCTGTAAGAATCAAAGACTCAGAAGAAATTGTTTATAATATTGGAAATCCCAGACAGTCTGGAACAATAATCGAAAGTATTATACAAGACTCAAACGGTCATTATTGGTTTGCTACCGATGCAGGAATAACTATTCTCCATGACGGCTCATACACATACTACAACCGCAAAAACGGGCTGATAGATAACAACATTACCGCAATCCTTCAGGACCGTGAACAAAATATCTGGATCTCCTCAAATCACGGTGGCTTGCAAAAAATGAGCAAGGGTAAGTTTTCAACTACTCATACAAGTGCAAGCATAAACTGTATTACTGAAGACAAAACAAGAAATCTTACATGGATTGCAGCCGATGACGGACTTTTATGCCAAAAAAATAATTCCCTTATAGAAAACAAAATTACACGCTTTTGTAAAGGACTTCGCGTGCGTAATGTTACCGTTACAGCGGACGGTGAAATATTAATTTCCTCCTACTCTAAGTATCCCTATATCATCGTAAAAGCAGACGATTCTATACAGACATGGACAACTAATGATGGAATTGCAAATATGTCAGTCCGTCTATCCATCAAAGCAAGTAATGGAGACTATTATATTTGTACTACTGCCGGCCTCAGTATCATCAGTCATAAAGACAAGAGTGTTTTTACTCTCAGCCGTAAGAATGGTTTTAATAATCACTACTTTATGTGTCTTTATGAAGATGAAAAGGGTCGTATCTGGGCAGGTACAAATGGCGATGGTGTTTATGTTCTCAAAGACTATAAAATCATAGCACATTACACTTCTGTAGAAGGTCTTGCCGGTAACATCATTTTCAAAGTCATTCAGCACAATAATCTTTTCTGGATTTCTACAGGCTCAGGCATTACCTGTTTTGATGAAGAGAAGAATAAATTCCTTTCTTTAACAGCCGATAACGGTCTCGGTTCTAACAGCATTTTCCAGATTTTATTTGACGATAACCAGACTGCATGGATAACAACCAATCAAAATCTTATTTCCACCTCTTATTCAGAACTTGAAGAATTCCTTAAAGGAACACGAATAAAACTTCATGTCAGAAAATATGGCAGCTCTGATGGATTTATGACAAATGGTATCACTTCCGTTTCACAGGCTACAATAGATTCTTCTGGCAACATCTGGTTCGCTTTAACCGATGGCTATTCAATCTATAATCCACGCAGAACACAATCATACAGTTTTCCCCCACAAACTGAAATTGAACAGTACTCCCTTGATAATGTCCCCTATGAGTACCATGGCCAGGTAATTGTCATTCCGCCATCAGTCAAGCGCCTTTCCATAAAATATACCGGCTTAAGCTTTGTTTCTTCAGACGGCATGACTTTTTCTACCAGACTGACTGGATTTGACCAGCTTTATTCTGACTGGACGAGCAATCGTTCCGTTTCCTACACAAACCTCCATCCTGGAAGATATCGCTTTATGCTTATGTCAAGAAATAACGAGGGCATTCAAAGTACAATTTCAACACCTGTACTCATCATTAAAAAACCCTATTTCTGGCAAATTCTCTGGTTTTGGCTTGCAATCGCTCTTTTCATTGCAGCCATGATTTATTATGCTGTTCGCCAGAAAATCAGAAATATGCTCCGTTATCAGACTGAACTTGAAAAAAAAGTTGCAGAGCGGACCCGCCAACTCAAAATAGCAAATGACAAGGCTGAAAGTCTTTTGCTTAACATCCTTCCTGAAGAAGTTGCCCGCGAACTTACCGAACACCCTGACCGCACAATCGCTCATTTCTTTTCAAATGTAACTGTTCTTTTTACAGATATTGTCGGCTTTACAAAAATGAGTGACACTATGTCCGCAGAAGAACTGGTTACCCTGCTCAACAAAATGATTTCCGTCTTTGATGAAAGGGCAAAAAGAGATGGTATAGAAAAAATAAAAACCATTGGAGACGCCTACATGGCCGCCTCCGGTCTTAAAGACAATGCTGGTCCTGAAGATACAATTAAAATGATTCGCTTTGCTCAGGGAATCCTGCAGGATGTAGAAAACTTTAACCTGATTTCTGGCACAAAAATTGAAATTCGTTTGGGAATCAACACGGGTTCACTTGTTGCCGGTGTAATCGGAAAAACCAAGTTTATCTACGATATCTGGGGAGATACCGTAAATGTTGCAAGCCGCATGGAAAGTACCGGCAAGCCAATGAGAATCCATGTTACGGAAGCAACCTACAAACAGACAAAAGATTTATTCACCTACAGCAAAAATACTGAAACAGATGTCAAAGGTAAGGGTAAAATGAAAACGTATTTCCTCTAGTTTTCAGCTGGAGGAAATTATTTTTCTTTGTGACGGCGGTCAAGCTCATCATAGACATCTTTCCAGTTTACGCCCTCTTTGTACATCAGTACGCTCACAAAGTAAAGCAAATCAGCCGCTTCCCAGATTACCTCATCCCGGCTTTCTGCATCATCACAGAGTTCTTCGGCTTCTTCCATTACTTTTTCGCGTACACGCTTTGCATCAAGTGTTGCGGTGTAACTTCCCGGACGAGGATTTGCAAATCTTTCAGAAATTGTTCCGTACAGGCGTTCAAGTGTTGATTTTTCATCCGGCTCTGAACCAAAGCAGGTCCAGCTTCCTGTATGACATACACCACCGTGTGGAATTACCGTTGCCAGCACAGTGTCACGGTCACAGTCAGCACGCATTTTAATCAATTCAAGGAAATGTCCGCTTGTCTCACCCTTAGTCCACAGGGTATTGCGTGAACGGCTGTAAAATGTCAGTTTTCCACTTTCAAATGATTTTTCAAATGCCTGACGGTTTGCATATCCCATCATCAGCACTTCACCTGCCGGACTCTGGGCAATAACCGGAAGCAGTTCACCAGTTTTTTCCCAGTTCAGACAGTTAATAAATGAATCTTTCAGGCTCACTTTGCCCGTATACAAGGCCATGCCAAGCTGCACATCACAACCCATCTTTTCCAGTTCCGTCACCTGCTCCAGAGAGTTTACACCACCCGCAGCAACAACACGGCATTTTACCGCTCCACGCAAAGCGCGGACAGCTTCCATATCTGTTCCCTGCATGCAGCCTTCTTTTTCCACACAGGTAAAAAGCAGTTCAGAACAATATTTTTCAGCCTCTCTGGCACCGTCAATCAAGGAAATATCTACAGTTTCTGTCCAACCCTTAACGGCAATTTTTCCATTAATTGCATCAACACTGATAATTACACGCTGCTTACCGATTGCTTTATTCAGTTCTTCCAGAAATTCTGTATTTAAAATTGATTCACCATCTTTTGGTTCGGGATTCCAGGCGGCACTACCAACGATAACTTTTTCCGCACCCAGCGAAATCAGTTCGCGTGCCTTTTTCACGTCACGGATTCCTCCGCCAACACGAACGTTTCCCTGGCGTAAAAGTTTTTTTAATAGTGCAGTATTTTTTGTATTTCCTTTTGCATCCGTATTGCGAAAAGCCTGGTCAAGGTCAATAACGGCAACCTCACCAAACTTATTAAAATCAGAAATCAATGCATCTGCGTCATCACGCTGCAAAACCAAATCTTTGCCATTTTTTAACTGCACAACGTGCCCGTCTTTTAAATCGATTGAAGCAATTACCATAAATCCATTATATCAAAATGCATTGTTCTACACAATGAAGATTTTTCACTTGCCGATTTACCATTTCTTTCGTATATTTAAACAAAGATATATCAGGAGAAAGCTATGGCAAGCATCGCAATTACTCAGAATAATTTTAAAAGTGAAGTATTGGAATCAGACAAACCTGTTCTGGTTGATTTTTGGGCAAGCTGGTGTGGTCCCTGCAAAATGATGGGTCCCGTTGTAGAAGAAATTTCAAATGAACGTTCAGATATCAAAGTCTGCAAAATCAATGTAGATGATGAATCAGAACTTGCTGAACAGTATGGCATTATGAGCATTCCGGCATTCTATCTCTTTAAAGATGGAAAAGTTGCCGCTCAGGTTGTCGGTGGTCAACCAAAAGATGGTCTTCTCAAATCACTTGGACTGTAAAGCGCCGTATATCTTACACTTTTTTGAGTGCCTGAACGACATCGGTTCTTATAGTCTTAAAATCTTCAATTCCGGAAACAAAATGAATGCTGTTTTCTTTCCGGCATGAAAAAGGTGGTCTTGAATAAGTAATCAGGCCATCTTTTTTTTCGTCCTCAGAAAAAAATATTGCACTTCTTTTGGCAACCGAATCAGCACTCACAACAATAGTCTTCAAATTTTCCAAAAATATTTTTGCTTTCTGTCTTGATTCTTCTTTTGTTCCCTTAAAAGCAAATGCCAGAGTCGGGCCAAACTTCTTTCCATATACTTTTGCCGTTGCCGATGTATCGCTTACGGTGGGATATGCAACCCAGGCAATTTTATCACTTTTGAGCAGCAGTTTTGCAAGATCAGACGCATTTTTACATCTCTGCTCAAGATTAAGCGAAATAAAATCTACTGCTTTTGAAATTATAAATGCAGAAGCATAATTCATTCTTGTGTCCAGTATTCGCGAAACTACATGATTCAGGCGCATGGTAAAAGCCAGAGCAGAATCCTGTTTTTGTAAATCAAAAGCCCAGCGGATGTTTCCACAGCAGGGATCTCCCGCCTTGATAAGCGGAATATTACAGACACGCCATTCAAAATTTCCTGCTTCTGTAACTGAACCGCCTTTATACATTTCAGACCCGCACAAAATTGTAAAATCGCGAATGACAATATCTACACCCAAATCAATCGGCTTAAGAGAAAAAGGTGAAATTGCCGATGCATCTACAAGAAGCGGAATTTTATTTTTGTGAGCCACATAGGCAATTCTTTCCACTTCAAAAGCCTCAGGAATATATCCACCTTCTATATCAATAAAAATACAACGTGTTCGCGGTGAAATTGCCGCTACATAATCATTAGCCTTTGTTGAGTTGATGAAATTTACAATTATTCCCATATCGTGAATCAGCACATTGAACAAATCATGTACTTCCGGCCTAAGGTTTTCACAAACAATGATTTCGTCCCCGGCTCTTGCCAAAGTTAAGATTGATTGCAATATTGCCGCTTTTCCAGAAGATAATAAGGTAGTAGTCTTTCCGTTTTCAAATTCTGAAATTTTGTTTTCCAAATCCAAAATAAATGGTTCAAGTTTCTTCATACTTTTAAATGTAGACCCTAAATTTCACACTGTCAAGCAATATTACAACATTGATTTTTACAAAAATTTTCCTGCTTTTATATCCAAAAACTCGTCATTTTTTTTACACAATTCTGATTTATAATTATTGTGAAAATGTTCGCCTTTTGGTGTTACATACAAAATAAAAATTGTTTTTCATAATGAACGAAAAGTTCCTGGAGGTATCTTTATGAAAAAAATTCTTGCTGCTGTTTCAACACTTCTGTTGATTGGTGCTTTTGCATTTGCAGAAGGTTCTCTTATTGCAAGTGATCTTGAAGCATCAGAATCTGTAACTGAGGCTGTTTCTCTCAACGGCTTTACCGTCAATGCATCTAAAGAAAAAGATGTTCGCATTAAGAGCACATCAAAAGTTGCACCCGATGGAAAATCTTTTACAAAATGTATCGACCTGAGAGGTAAACAGTCAAACGGCGCACGCACCATCAAGTTCAGTGCAAAAAAAGGTGAAACCGTTACCGTTTACGGAAACAGCGGTTCAAAAACAGATGCTCGCAAAATCCTGGTTCAGACTGCAAAAAAGCAGACCATCAAATCTATTCCTGTAAAAATCTACACGGGCGAAATCTCAATGGGAGAAGTTACAATTCCCGCTGACGGTGACTATCAGGTTTGTTCAGAAGATAAAGGCGTTTACGTTTACGGTATCGTTGTAAAATAAATCCTTCTAACAAAAAATAATATCCTGCCGGTTTCAAACTATAAAGTCAAAAGCCGACAGGATTTTTTTTTGCTTTCCTGGCGGTCCGGCTGCCGCCGTCGCTATGTCCGTGGTTCCGCTTTCGCTCCATACCTTCGGTACGGCTTCCGCCGCCACTCCCAGCGCTACCGCTCCACTCACTTAAAGATTCCCGTTCAAAAATAATTTTTAAAACAAAAAACCGGTACTTTTCAGTACCGGTTCGTGTGCTAATCACAGTTCAATCAGAACTATTTCAGCAAGCGCTCGTCTCTTGCAATCTTCATAGATGCATCTTCCCAAGCCTTACCGCCGTTCTTTTCAAACTCTGCAATCCAAGCCTTCCAGTTAGCCTGTGTAAGCTGGCGCTTTCCTGTCATAAACTCAGAAACACCCTGGTTCAGGAAGCGTTCTACGTCAGCATCAGGCTGCGGCAGTTTTGCAATACCGTTACAAGCAGTCCAAGGCTTAGACTGCATAACACGCAGAGTCTTCAAAGGAGACAGTTCCTTCTTTGACTTTGCAGTTACATAAGGACCATAGCGAGATGCCAATTCAGCATCACCGTTGTAGTATACCATGTTGCGCAACTGAGTCAGAGGCTGTACCTTTGACTTCTTGTAGCCAACTTTCGGATCAGGAATACCAACATCGGTGGGAGCATGGTTCTTGTCGAACACGTAGTTTACGCCTTCTACACCATAACCAAGCAGGTAGTAACCTTCATCTGAAGACATCCATTCAAGCAAGTCAGCAATAACCTGTTTCTTGGTTACTTTCTGTCCAGCGTGGGGACCTTTCTTCATTTTGATTGTCTGACCGGCAGTTGCTGCAGACAGACAGTATGTGCGGTATGCCTGTTCGTAAACACCAGCAGATGACAGCCCCTTAGGACCAACCGGCGGATCGATTACAACCAAGTCACCGTTGGGGAAGTTGTTGTCGAAGGGAGCATAGTTTGATTCACCGTGCAGAGCCATGTTCTGCTCACGGAAGATACCAAAACGACCCTGTTTCCAAGATGCGCGGAAGTCATCCTTCTTATATGCCAGCCAGTTCGGGTCGATAACTTTTGCATCAATGATGCTCTTTACATAAGAAAGTGCTTCAAAATATTCAGCTTTCTTGATGTTCAGACCAGCATTCTTTGCAGTCATGTTCCAAGTACCAGCAACACCAAATGCACCCATAATCGGGTCAAAACGGGTTCCCAGAGCTTCACTTATCGGTTTTGTTTCCAAGAATGCACCAAAACCATAGGTATTTGCCTTTCCGTCACCATCCGGATCTTTTGTTGTAAAAGCCTTCATAACTTCCAGATATTCATCGGTAGTCTTAGGAACAGACAGACCCAGCTTCTTCAACCAGTCAGCACGGATAATAACACCTTCGTTACGAACGATGGTACCAGGCTGTGCCAAACCATATGATTTACCATTCATTGATGAATGGTCACGAGATTCCTTATCATACAAGAGTTTTGTACGATTCGGCATCATTGCATACATATCATCGACTTCTGCAAGCAGACGCTGTTTTCCCAACAACTGGAATGCGTTATCGCTAGCCATAAAAATATCAGGCAGAGAACCAGCTGCACCAGCAGCGTTGATCTTCTGCAAAGCATCATTTTCTGATGACGGCAGAGCAGTAGCAATCAGGTTGATACCCAGTTTTTCACGGATAATCTTGTAAGCAACCCAGTCTGTCGGCGGCGGACCAGCTTCTGTAACTGCAGCACCATACCAGAGTTCGATGTCAACAGTGCCATCTTTGTTTACCTTCCATTTTTTCGCAGCTGCGAAAGCAGGACTAGCAACAGCAAGAATCAATGCTGCAAGAGCCAGATTCTTAAGCAAATTTTTCATTTTTTCCTCCTTAATGAAAACAAATGAAATTCGATTTTTTTAAAAGTACACTTTTTTAAGTAGTACATTTATACAATACGTTGAGTCAAGGCACGCTAACGCTTAAAGCCTTGACTTCGCCGTTTTGAGGGTTTGTAATAAACCCTCAAT
>DFDV01000190.1 GCA_002369025.1 Treponema sp. UBA3819
TCATCAAGATACTTTGAGCCCAGGGCTTTAAAAAGATTTTCTATTTGAGACAGAGATATAATAGAAGAATCAAAGAGAATGAGATATGAACCTATGTTCGTATTGACGGAAATGTCACTTATTCCTTCCTGAACGGCGATAAGACTTTGTGCGAGAAGAGCCTGCCGGGGATTTACTTCCTGCAAATCGTAGTGAATGCGGACTCTCCCCGGCAGAGCGTGGTGAATTGTAATGGTCATTTTGCTTCAGGCTTATGCTTTTGCTTCTTCAGCTTTTTTTGAATTGTTGTATTTTGCTTCGGCAATGATATCCTGAGCGTCTTCTTTTACAGACTCTGCGAATGCGGCCGCTTCATCTTTGAGCTGCATTCCCTTTCCGACTACAGCAGCGCATGCTTTTTTAAAGGCCGGATTTTTTACCAGAGAAACAACTGCGACACCAGTTGCTACGCCAAGACCAAAAGCAAGCCATTTGTTTGTTCCAAATACCATATTTTTCCTCCGCTTATCGAATGATATAACAGTGTGATATAACGATGTTATGTAACACAGTTATATCACAAAAAAGATTTTCGGACAAGTGATTCTGCTGCTGACTTTTTACACAGATGGACACAGATGCAGGCGGATAGGGCACGGATTCTTCTGTTTTTTTATCTGTGTCTCATATGTGTTAATCCTCGTTCATCTGTGGTTGCCCGCTGCTTGGTTAGGATTTAATTCAGCTTCAGGACGCTCTGCCAGCCGGCTTCGTAAAAGTCATGGATTTTTTCGGCACATTTACTGCCTTCTTCAAAGGGTACATCGTGAACAATCAGCTCAAAGACAGCCGCAAATTCACCGGAAATGATGATGTGCTCCAGGGTAGGGTCGAATGCGTAAGGCTTGTAACCCTGATTTTCCATTTCTTTGTAAAAGATGTGGGTGATTTCTATTTCCTGCTCGACCATGGTGTGAACAAAGTCTTCAAATTCAGTTCCTTCGCTGGCATTCAGGATAAGGCGGAAAGCATCTTTGTGGTTGAAGGCGTATTCGTAAATCTGTCCGATTCCCTGTTTTGAAAAGGTCGCCATATTGGCTGCCCACTGGTCTTTTGGAAGTTCCTTGAACTGGCGGATGAGGGAACCGAAAAGATTTGAAACATAATCGGCATGAGGTTTTACCAGTGCCGAAAAAAGTTCTTCCTTGCTTTTGTAATAGCCGTAAAAGGCACCAGTTGTAACTCCGGCCTTTTTGACGATTTCACGAAGCGACGCCCCGCGGAATCCATTTTCCAAAAATTCCTGACCTGCAATCTCGTGGATTTTTTGCAAAGTGTTTTCTGCCATAAGAAAAGTATAATAGAAGAACTTAGTCTATGCAATTATATTTTACTGCCTGATTTTTACAGGAATTGTAGATTAAGGAAAGAATCAATTGACAAAAATATAACACTGTTATATAACTGTTTTAGTTAGTCTATGCTAACAACAGGAGAATTAAAAATGTCGGAAAAGAAAAAATCGCTTCTCACATGGATTTTTAAATTTGCCGGTGAGAAAAAGCCCGCTTATTTTGCGAGCATTTTCTTTGCCCTGCTCAAAGTTGCCTGTGGAATTGTCCCTTACATTCTGATTGCGAATATTGTGAGGGAACTTCTTTCTGGCGAGAGGGACTGGAATCTCTACCTGCTCCAGTGCGGAATCATAGCCCTTTTCTGGGCTCTTAACGCTTTTTTTCACATGATTTCTACTACGCTGAGCCATGTTGCAACTTTTAATGTTCTTGCAAACATCAGAAAAAAACTCTGCGATAAACTTTCCAGAGTTCCCCTGGGCTCCGTGCTTGATATGCCGTCCGGCACGCTCAAAAATATCCTGATTGAGCGGATTGACAGCATGGAAACGACTCTTGCCCACATCTTGCCTGAATGGACAAGTAATCTACTCCTTCCGCTTGCAATGTTCGTCTATTTGTTTCATATCGACTGGCGCATGGGACTTGCCTCGCTTGCAACGCTCCCGATTGGCCTTGTCTCTGCTTCTTTTATGATGGTAAACATGACTGAGAGATTTCAGAATGCCATTGAAAAGACAAAAATTCTCAACGATACGGCGGTGGAATACATCAACGGAATCGAAGTCATCAAAGCTTTCGGAAAGTCAAAATTCTCCTACGAAAAATTTGTGACCGCTGCCCGTGAAGGTTCCGACTGTTATGTTGAATGGATGCGCGACTGTATCTGGCCCTTTACCATTGCCTTTGTGATTGCTCCTTCAACCCTGCTGGCCGTTCTTCCCGTTGGAGGCTTTTTCTTTTTGCAGGGTAGCCTTTCTGCAGTTAATTTCATTACAATCATCATTCTTTCCATGAGCGTCATTCAACCCCTGCTGGTTGTTTATTCCTACCACGATGACATTGCAAAAGCTGGTGTAATTTTTGGTGAAGTGGGCGGCATTATGGACATGCAGGAACTTAAGCGGCCTGAAAAAGACGAAAAAAAGCCGGCAGACAATTCGATTGAGCTGCGTGATGTACATTTTGGATATCACAGGGGGGATGTCTCCCCCTCGCTGCAGCCTGCTTTGCAGTCTTCCGCTACCCCCTCTGCGGGGACACCCCGCAACGCCCCGGAAGTCTTGCACGGAATCAGCATGAATCTTCCCCAGGGCAGTTACACCGCCTTTGTGGGACCGTCCGGCAGCGGAAAGACTACCATTGCCCGCCTTATCGCGTCTCTCTGGGATGTGGATTCCGGTTCGATTGAAATTGGCGGTGTCAACATAAAAAATCTCTCCCTTGAAGAATACAACCGCCGCGTGGCTTATGTTTCGCAGGACAATTTTCTTTTTGACCTCAGCGTGCGCGAAAATATCCGGCTTGGCCGCCTGGATGCCACGGACAGCGATGTTGAAGAAATTGCCAAAAAATCCGGCTGCTACGACTTTATCATGGGCCTCGAAAATGGCTTTGACACAATCGTTGGCGGAAGCGGTGCCCATTTAAGCGGGGGAGAGCGGCAGAGAATTTCAATCGCCCGGGCAATGATGAAAGACGCTCCCATTGTAATTCTTGATGAAGCCACCGCCTACACCGACCCGGAAAACGAGGCCATCATTCAGGAAAGCGTTGCCCGCCTTGTACAGGGAAAAACTCTGATTGTCATAGCCCACCGCCTGAGTACCGTAAAGGATGCAGACCAGATTTATGTCATCAAAGGCGGCAAAATTGATTCCCACGGTACTCACGAAGAACTGCTTGCTCAGGGCGGACTCTACAAATCAATGTGGGAAGCACATATTTCTGCAAAGAATGGTGAATAATGTTTGAAATCTTACGAAACTTTTTTAATTTCTGTGACAAGGAAAACCGCAGAAAATTTTATGCCGCAATAGCACTTGGAGTGGTCAACTCATTTTTTATGGCATTAAGGATAGCCGCAATCGCCGTCATGATGCAGGGCTTAATCCGGACACTAACCCGGGAGCAGCCATTTACCATGCGGACAATCTGGCTTTCTTTTGCAATTATGCTTTTTAGCGTAACGGCCGCCATCATCACAAAAAAAACAGTAGCCATGTGGCAGACCGAGGGCGGCTACCGCACCTGCGCCAAAAAACGCATAGAAATTGCCGAACACCTTCGCTACATTCCCATGGGTTACTTTAACAAAAACTCTCTTGGGCAGATAACAAGCGTCACCACAAATACGATGGAACTTGTAGGCGATGTCGCAACCCGGGCGGTCATGCTGGTAATGCAGGGGCTTTTGGATTCTGCCCTGATTATCCTGATGATTTTCTTTTTTGACTGGAGGATTGCCCTGGTTGCCCTGGCAGGCTTTCTGCTCTTTCAGGCAGTCAATGTCTTTATGAGGCTTGCGGTACGGGGCGTTTCCGAAGAAAAAAATATTTCCGACGAAAAGCAAATCAGTACAATCCTCGAATACATTCAGGGCATCGCTGAAGTCCGCGCCTACAATCTTACAGGCAGCCGGAGCGCAGAACTGAACGCCGTTATCAACCAGGCAAAAAATGTCTGCCTTAAAATGGAACTCCGCTGCATTCCCATTGCCACCGTCCAGAGTCTTGTGGCCAAAATGAGCGGAGTGGCAATCATGCTCGCTTCAATTTTCTTCTATTTGAAAGGCACAATGCCCCTGGAAAACTGTGCAGTCATGCTGGTCTGTTCCTTTATGCTTTTTACAGCCCTGGAGGCCGGCGGAAACTACAGCGCCCTTCTGAGGACAATCGATATAGGCGTTAAAAAAGCCCAGGCTATTCTGGATGTCCCGATGATGAAAATTTCTGGAGAAGAGCACCCGGAGGAAATCTCGAAGCCTGGTGACAATGGCAAGAATCTTACTCTTTCTGCCCGGAACATTTCATTTGCCTACGACAGACGCAAAATCATCGACAATGTTTCCCTTACAATTCCGCCCCGCACAACAACCGCAATCGTCGGCCCCTCAGGCGGTGGAAAGACAACGCTTTGTCATCTTCTTGCCCGCTTCTGGGATGTGGACTCAGGAAGCGTCACACTTGGCGGAAAAGATGTGCGGGACTACGACATGGATTCCCTTATGAGTAATTTCAGTTTTGTCTTTCAGAATGTCTATCTTTTCCACGACACAATCGCAAACAACATCCGCTTTGGAGAGCCTGACGCCCCAATGGAGCGCGTGATCGAAGCCGCAAAAAAAGCCGCCTGTCACGATTTTATCAGCTCCCTTCCCCAGGGCTATGAGACAGAGATTGGCGAAGGAGGAGCAAGCCTGAGCGGTGGCGAAAAACAGAGAATCTCAATCGCCCGGGCAATTATGAAAGACGCGCCGGTCATCATTCTGGACGAAGCCACCGCCAACATTGACCCGGAAAATGAACGGGATTTGATGGAGGCCGTCCATGCTCTTACCCGCGAAAAGACAGTGATTATGATTGCCCACCGTCTTAAAACCGTCCGCAATGCCGACCAGATTATCGTGCTTGACAAAGGACGCATAAGCGAAGAGGGGAAACATGGTGAACTTATAAACAAAGGCGGAATCTACGCCCGCTTTATAGACAGCCGCAAAAAGGCCGTCAGCTGGAAACTGTAAATAAAAATATGGAGGCATAAAAAAATGTCAGTAGAAAAGTTTAATTCATTTTTTAATCGCTTCGGTCGTTTTCAGATAAAATACCGTTTTTTCTTTCTGCTTGCTCTGGCCCTCGTCACTGCAGCGGGCATTTTTGGGCTAACGAAATTTCAGGCGGACACAAGTGAAGACGGCTGGTTTGATAATTCCGAGGAAGTAAAGCGCAATCAGGACTATTTTGAAAGCATCTTTGGAAGTGATGATTCCATCATGGTTCTGGTGGAAAGCGAAAATGTTTTTGACCCGCGGGTTCTGGATGCAATCCAGCGGCTGGGAAACCGTCTTGAAAAAGAAGTTCCCCATGCTGACAAGGTCACATCCCTTACCAGCCTTTCAATTTCAAGGGGAAATGAAGAAGGATTTGAAGTCATCAATCCTTTTGAAAGTATTCCAGACATTACAAGTGAAGAAGGCAGGGCTGCTCTAGAAGACAGGAAAAACTTTATCCTTTCCCGCTCTTCTCTGGTAAACAATCTTGTAAGCGACGACAGTTCAGAATGCTGGGTACTGCTTTCCCTCTATCCCTACGAGTCGGCAGAGCAGGTGACCATCGGAAAAGCCGCCTACGACATAGTGCACAGCCAGGAATTCCAGAGTGACTTTTACACGATGAAGGGAACGGGCATTGCCTACACCGAATATGAAGAAGATTTTGTCACCGGAAAGGAATGTGCCACCCGAATCGGAATAGGCTTTCTGGTGATGATTGTCTGTCTTTTGATTTTTGTCCGCTCACTCAGGGGCTTAATTGTTCCTGTCATCGCAACCATTGGCGGTATTGTCTGCGTTCTGGGCTATTCTTCGCTTTTGGGAATAAAATCAAGCCTGACCATGCTGGCTCTTCCTGTCCTTCTGGGCATGGCTCTTTCGGTGGGCTATGCAATCCACTATATCAATGAGTTCCGCCTGCATTTCCGCAATACAGGAAAGCGAAAGGAAAGCGTCGTCAAGGCAGTGGAGGAAACCGGCTGGCCAATTCTCTTTACGGTAATCACTACCATGGCTTCAATGATTTCCTTTATGACGGTTGGAATCGGTGACTTAAAATGGGTGGGCGGTATCTGTTCGGCAATCGTTTTTGCCACCTATATGTATGTGATTATTTTGATTCCCATTTTCCTGAGTTTTGGAAAAGATAAGAAGGGGGAAAGCCTTCCCCCTGGGTTCAGCCCGCAGGCGGTCTTCACCACACCCCCATCTACAGGGGTAAACCCCCGTACCCCCGGCCAGGAGCAGGCGTTGCGGGCGGCGTCTGAGCCCGCAGAGAGGGTAGCGGCCAGCGAAGTGGACGCGAAGGGAGAGACTTCTCCCTCCCTAAAAATAACGAAAGCTGAGCGTCTGTTTGAAAAATTTGCCCTGCATGTTGTAAAAATGCGCTGGCTTATTGTGGGCGTAAGTGCGGCAATTATCATCGCCTGTCTGCCCGGCTGTTTTAAGCTTGGCGTGAATATGGACTACATGGAAATGATGGGAAAGAAGATTCCTTATGTTCAGGAGCTGCTGACAATTCTTGAGGCAAAACTGGGCAGCCAGTACAACTACAATGTTATGATTGAATTTGCGGATGAGGACGCATTTAAAATCCCGGAGAACATGAAAAAACTTGATTTGCTGGAAGAAAAACTTGCAGGCCTCAAACTGACCCGCTGGAGTGGAGACGCGCCCAGAGTTACCAGCGTAACCGACATTGTAAAGGAAGTGAACCGCTGTCTTAATGAAGACAAAATAGAATTTTACAAAATACCGGACGAGCAGGATTTACTGACCCAGGAACTTTTTCTGTATGAGATGAGTGGCGGCGACAATCTTTCAAAATGGCTTTCCAGCGATTACAGCACCACTTTCCTGCATGTGGACTTAAACGGCTACGATGCAAACCAGATTGTCTCGGATATTGAACATGCAAGGACCTGGGCCAGAGAACTTTTCCCAGATGCCAGTGTGGGCGTTGTGGGGCAGGTTGTAAATTACGCCGCCATGAACGAAAAACTTGTTAAGGGTGAGCTTAAATCCTTCTTTTTCAGTTTTGTGATTATCGCTGTTCTGATGATTATCGCTTTTTCAAGCCTGATCACGGGCTTAATCGGCATGATACCAAACCTTGCTCCTGTGCTTTTTATCGGAGCCTTTATGGGCTGGACGGGCATTTCCCTGGACATGCTCACCATGACGGTCATGCCCATGATTCTTGGAATCGCCGTAGACGACACCATTCATTTTACCAACCGCACCAAGCTGGAATTTGAACGCACGGGCAGCTACCTTGAAGCGGTAAAAATCACCTTCAGGGAAATAGGAAAGACGCTGGGCATGACGACCTTTATTCTCTGTTCCATGTTCGCAGTCTTCTGCACTAGCCCCATGAATGCCCTTATGAGAATCGGCCTGCTCACGATTATCGGCTTAGGCTCAGCCCTGCTTGCCGACTACACGCTGACTCCAGTCCTTCTTTTTATAATGCGCCCCTTTGGCCATGAGAAAAAAATGAAAGATAAATGAAACCTCAGATGAACGCGGATTAACGCAGATGAGGCACAGATATAAAAATAAAAATAATCCGAGTCCCATCCGTGTCTATACGTCGCTTGCGCTCCG
>DFDV01000151.1 GCA_002369025.1 Treponema sp. UBA3819
TGTTTTTCATTTATACTTGCACTATGGTGATGAAGAAAATCTGGAATCTGATGAGGTCTCATGGAAAGGCTGTATGGCTTGTGCTTGCCGTCTTATTCCTCTGTTTTCTGATGACGATGGTGGTATTCGGCCTGATTATGTCCAGAATTCAGAGGACGTATGCCGTACTGGTTACTTTCATTACAACTTTTGTACTCACCATTCCCAGTCATTATCTTTTGATCCGCCTGATTTACCGGCTGACGGGCAGGCATTTTCTGGATAAATATGAACAGGACAGGGAAATTGCGGCCCTGAGGGCTGAACTTGCCCGGCACAGGCAGGAAGAAGAAAGCCGCAGGAACAATAATTTTCCCCAGGAGCGGGGGCAGAAAGTGTCCTGGGTGCCTGTCTGGGAGCAGCGCATAGACCAGCCGCTTTTTGACAGCGTGCCTTTTGAAAGTGAAAAGCGCGTCCAGATTGACAGGCACAGTCTTTTTTACCGGGGTGCGAGAAAAATGTATCACTGGGTGGTGCCTGTAAAAATAAAGCGCGAGGAAAAGCCTGACAGGGAAGAACGTCTTTTTGTGGCGGGCCATATCAGCGGACGGCGGGTCTTCTGGGTGGATGCGGGCGAGATTACGGTCTGCCTTGACGACCCTGCTAAATTTCTTGTCTACGGACTGAACGAAGATGCCATCCATGCCGGGTTTTTAGATGACGCTCAGACTCCTTCCCTTAAGGTGGAAAAATATTTCTCCTGGGCGGTGACTGCCCTTGGGGGAAATTATGCAAAACCCGACAATATAAAGAAATTTGAACTGATTCCAGAAGATGAACTTTCTGCCCGTTCCAGCCGGATTTCAGTGCACTGGGAAAAACTTGTTTCTGACGTAAAGTTTGATACTGCCCGTGTGATGGACGATGTTCTTGCCGCCACCCGCGAAAAGATTACGGCAGCGCTGAAGGCAGCGGACAGCAGCAGGATTATTGAGTTTGCTGAAGGAAAGAAAACTGTTTCTGGAAAAGAAGAAAAATTATTACAGTATTTTGATAGAAAAGAAAACTAAAAGAAGGGGCGTTACGGGGCTTGCCTTGCCCCGTAGAGAGGGGTGGGACGCAACAGCGTGCGTCCCAGGGGAGAGGCTTCTCCCCTTAAGAAAATTACTTGAAGAGTCCGCCCAGATATGACCAGAGGTTGTAGTGGGCAAAAACGGAAACTGCTACAAGAGAAACCGTAGACATAATCTTGATGAAGATGTCCATACAGGGACCGACAGTGTCTTTGAGCGGGTCGCCGACTGTATCGCCGACAACTGCTGCGTCGTGAACTGCATCGTAGCCTTCGCCACCTTTTTTGATGCCTTCCAATCCGCCCTGTTCGATGAACTTTTTGCCGTTGTCCCATGCACCGCCTGAGTTACCGGTAAAGAGGGCAATCATGATAGCACAGATTGTTGAACCAATCAGGATACCGCCTACGAAGTTTGCACCGAACAAAAGTCCGCATACAACCGGAATAACTACTGCCATAAGAGCCGGAACCTTCATCTGACCGATAGAACCCTTTGTGGAAATACCGATACAGGTTTTGTAGTCCGGGTCTTCTGTGCCTGCGAGAATGCCGGGGTGAGCCTTAAACTGGCGGCGAATTTCGTCTACCATGTTGCGGGCTGCCTTGGCAACTGCGTCAATGAGCATGCCGCTGAAGAGGAAGGGAATTGCACCGCCGACGATTGCGCCTGCGAGTGTCATGGGTTCCATAATGTTCAGCTGGGGAACGCCACCGGTGAGTTTTTCGCCGGGAATTGAATACATGTAAGAAAGCATGAGTGAGAGGGCTGCAAGTCCGCCAGAGCCGATTGCAAAGCCTTTGCCGATTGCGGCAGTTGTGTTTCCTACAGCGTCCAGAGTATCAGTGATTTCGCGAACGCCTTCAGGGAGCTTTGACATTTCTGCAATGCCGCCTGCGTTGTCGGAAATCGGACCGTATGTATCAACAGAAACGGTGAGGGATACGAATGAAAGCATACCCATTGCACTCATTGCAACACCGTAGAGACCTGCGAGGTAGTACGCCACGATGATGCCCAGACCAAGGATGATACAGGGAATCATACATGAGTTCATGCCAAGTGCCAGACCAGATGTGATGGTGAGGGCGGCTCCTTCGCGGCTTGCTTCTGCCAGACGTTTTGTGGGCTTGTAGTCAGAAGAAGTGTAGTATTCTGCAACAATACCGATTAAGATACCTGCGATAACACCGATTGCACCGCCGATAAAGGGTGATGCCCAGCCGGCCTTGAATCCCAGGGCAGCAAAGTTAAATCCCTTGCCGTTAAAGAGATTGTATGAAAGGCAGAGGCCTGCAACGATTGTGATGCCGGCGCCAATCCAGGTAGCGGCGTTGAGCTGCTGGTGAACTTTCTTTGACTTTGAAAGGTTGCGGATCAGAAGTGAAATGACACCGACGATACATGCCAGAAGACCACAGGCTGCAAATGCCAGCGGGAAGGTGTAGAGGGCGTTGAGTGATTCTCCGGGAACGCCGACTTTTACAATCAGGTTGTATGCAAGGGCGATAGCCGCAACGATAGAAGCAACATAACTTTCCAGAAGGTCAGAACCAAGACCTGCAACGTCACCTACATTGTCGCCTACATTGTCTGCGATTGTAGCGGGGTTGCGGGGATCATCTTCCGGAATGTGCGCTTCAGTCTTTCCTACCAGGTCAGCACCCATGTCTGCTGCCTTTGTGTAGATGCCGCCGCCTACGCGGTTGAACATAGCTACCAGAGAACAGCCCAGAGCATAACCAGAAAGAATGTTGGGGAAGCGGATGATTTGAATTTTGGTGAGCCAGCAGGTGGATGTTTCCAGAGTGTCAATCCAGCCCAGGCAAATACCAAATACAATATATACTACTGCAAGTCCCAGCAGGGCAAAACCGCCGACACAGAGACCCATAACTGAGCCGCCCTTGAAGGCAACTTTGAGTGTCTGACCGATGTTTTCGGTTTTGCGTGCTTCATTGGTAACACGCACGTTGGAGTAGGTTGCAATCTTCATGCCGATAAAGCCGGCAAGTGCACTCATGGTAGAACCAAGGAGCAGGGCAACCGCCACATACCATTCCAGAGCGAGCCACACGATTGCGGCAACGATCAGGACAACAAATACCAGCACTTTGTATTCATACGCGATGAATGTGTTGGCACCCACACGGATAGCTGCAGCAATTTTCTGCATGAGCTCCGTGCCTTCTTCCAGCCGTTTGACTGAGAAGAAATTGAAAGCAGCATACGCAAGAGCGGCGAGTGCTGCCAGCAGCAAAAAAATAGAAAGATTCATAAAAAAACTTTCCCCCATTTTAAGATAGATACAGTGTAGCATATTTCAAATTCTTTTGCAAAAAAAATCGTCCGGTATCTGAGGGTGGGAAGATGTTCTTTTTGAGCGGAAAGTGATTTTTTTCTGTCTGGTGTCGTCCTGATGCCTATCCTTGAAAAAGTTTACAATTCTACTATAATAGTCAGCATGAAGAAGTTTATTATTGCTTTGACTTTGTTATTATCTTTTGCGGGAACTGCTTTTGCGGCGAACGATTTTTCTACGGCGTCGGTAAGTATTGGCTTTGCTCTCCCTCAGTTCTACAATCTGCGTCCGGCTGACAATAATATTGATTATGAAAGGCATTCGGCCTTTGCCTTGAACTTTGCCCTGCGCGGTGTAGTGGGGCTGCCCTTTGGACTCTATCTGGACGGAAATCTCTATGTTCCCTATTCGCATAAGATTACCATGGGGGATGTTGAATACCGCTATGATTTGAGCAATGTAAGGGTTATAGGTATAGAAGGTCAGCTTGGCTTGTACAGCGTACTTCTGAATACCGGACGCTTTGGACTTCCTTTTGGCGCAGGACTTCACCTGAACTATCAGGACACAGACTATAAAAATCCTTCCGTAAGCGAGCCGAGTTCACAGTCGGTTTTTTCTCTGGGAGCAGGTGCCTGGATAAATGCAGAGTTTCAGCTTACTGAAAAAGTTGCCATCTATGGCGGACTTCGTCTGAGTTATGATTTCTGGCAGAGGCAGAAGACTGAAACAAAGGTGTCTTCAAATGCTACGAAAGTCAATACCAGCACCGGCATGTCTTCCATGCTTGTAGTTATTCCAATGTTTGGTGCTGTCATACGATTTTAGAAATTACTTTTACAAAAAAATAGATAACTGGAGAAAAAAATGAAAATTGAAACAAAATGTATTCAGGCAGGTTATGAACCCAAAAATGGCGAGCCTCGTATGATTCCTATTATACAGAGCACGACCTTTAAATATGATACCAGCGAAGATATGGGCAAACTCTTTGACCTTCAGGCAAGCGGCTATTTTTATTCCCGCCTGCAGAATCCGACCAATGACCATGTAGCGGCAAAGATTGCGGCTCTTGAAGGCGGAAGTGCTGCCATGCTGACAGGCTCAGGACAGGCTGCAAACTTTTTTGCCGTATTCAACATCGCTACGGCAGGCGACCATGTTGTCGTATCTTCCACGATTTACGGCGGTACTTTTAACCTCTTTAATGTGACCATGCGCAAGATGGGAATTGACTTTACCTTCCTTGACCCCGACTGCAGCGACGCAGAACTGGAAGCCGCATTTAAGCCCAACACAAAGGCTGTTTTTGGCGAGACGATTGCAAATCCTGCCCTTGTTGTATTTGACATTGAACGCTGGGCAAAGGCCGCCCATGCACACGGAGTTCCGCTGATTGTGGACAATACTTTTGCTACGCCCATTAACTGCAGGCCTTTTGAATGGGGCTGCGACATTGTTACTCATTCTACAACAAAATACATGGACGGACACGACTCTGCTGTTGGCGGCTGTATCGTAGATTCCGGCAAATTTGACTGGATGGCCCATAAGGATAAATTCCCCGGTCTCTGTACGCCTGATGAGTCTTACCACGGCATTACCTATGCAGAACAGTTTGGAAAGGAAGGCGCCTTCATCACAAAGGCAACCGCCCAGCTTATGCGTGACTTTGGCGCGGTTCAGTCTCCTTTCAGCGCATACATTCTGAATCTGGGGCTGGAATCTCTTCCCGTGCGCATGCAGCGTCACTGTGAAAATGCCCGGAAAGTAGCAGAATACCTTGCGGGGCATGCAAAAGTTTCATGGGTAAATTATCCCGGACTTAAAGACAATAAATACTACGAGCGCGCACAGAAATACATGCCGAACGGAACCTGCGGTGTCATTTCCTTTGGCGTAAAGGGCGGACGCACTGCGGCAGAAACTTTTATGAAACATCTGCATGTAGCTATGATTGCTACTCATGTTGCCGATGCTCATTCCTGTGTTCTGCATCCCGCATCCTCAACTCACCGCCAGCTGAGCGATGAAGAACTGATTGCGGGCGGTGTTGCTCCTGATCTGGTCCGCTTTTCTGTAGGACTGGAAAACGCCGACGATATTATTGCGGATATAAAGCAGGCACTGGAGGCGGTGTAAAAAACGGAGAGAGAAAGCGATGGTAAAACTTGCACACATTCTTGCTGTAACAGGACTGGCGGTGGGCGGAATTTTTCTGGCCGTCATGCTTTTTGCCTTTGTTTTTATAAAGGCATGGAAACCTTTTGGCGGAAAAGCCAGTAAGGCAGACAGAAAAAACTATGCTGAAAGGGCTGCCAATTTTGACGGAAAGAAGTTTCACAATGAGCAGGATTATGCCACGCTTTCGATGGAAAAGAATCCCCTGCCGGATCCAAAGACTTTCTCTAAAAACGAGCCCCGTCCAGATTTTGAATTTCCTGTAAAGCAGCCGGATTTTCTTTCCAGTCCTTCTGACCGGGCTCCGCTGGAAGAACTGAATATAACCTGGTTCGGACATTCATCGCTTATGCTTCAGATGCACGGCATGAATATTCTTTTTGACCCGGTCTTCAGCGAAATGATTTCCCCGGTGTCATTTGCGGGAAGCCGCAGATTTTCCCATCCCCCGGTAACTGTTGAACAGCTGCCGGAAATTGACCTGCTGATTCTGACTCATGACCATTATGACCACCTTGATTACAATGTGATAAAGGATATTGACGGCAAGGTTGAACGCTACATCGTTCCCCTGGGCGTAGAAAATCATCTTGAGCGCTGGGGTGTAAAGGCTGACAAAATCACCAATATGGCATGGTGGGAAGAAATCAGCGTAAATGGACTGACAATTGCTTCTACCCCCAGCCAGCATTTTTCGGGACGGCACCTTACCGACAACATGATGACCCTCTGGTGCAGTTATGTGCTTAAGGATGAATTTCATCAGGTTTTTGAAAGCGGAGACAGCGGCTTTAACAGTCACTTTGAGCGCATTCATGAAAAATACGGGGATTTTGATTACGTCTTTATTGAATGCGGACAGTATGACATGCAGTGGCCAAAGGTTCACATGTTTCCGGAACAGTCCGTACAGGCAGCGAAAATACTTGGGGCAAAACTGGTTCAGCCCATGCACTGGGGTGCAATCATTCTGTCCCGTCATGGCTGGGATGACCCTGTAGAACGCTTTCTGCTGGCGGCTGAGAATGAAGGGCTTACAGTGCTCACACCCTATATCGGACAGACAGTGCATCCGGAAAGACCTGCCTTCTATCAGGAGCGATGGTGGCGCAGGGAAATGCTTAGCCTTTTACGATAATCTTCCGATACTCTAGGTGTAGGAGTATCTCAATCAATGAAAAAAATTATTCTTTTTTCCTTTTTCCTGCTGACCTTTACGGCAGGATTTTCCTTTGCGGAAAAGTCTTCTGCCTCTGTAAACATGGATTATCTTTCAAAGGCAAAGCGTGAAAAATATGTAGAGGATTTTAGTTATGTTCCCCGCAGGAATTATAACACTGGAAAACAAATCCGGGATATGGGAAGGCGTCTGGGAGCAGAGGTGCGCTATCAGGCCGAGGAGAATAAGACTGACTATCCCTTTTCCAGCGGCTATCCTGACTACAAATACAAGGCTTCCCGTGTGTACAGCAGCGGTTCTAAATCTGGTGCTGATGTTGTCTATATTGGCCGCAGGGCCCGGGTGGGTACATTTAAGAATCTGAACCGCGTTATTTCCGGCTATATTGAAAGGGCTTACGGCATCTCCATGGCAGATGCAGATCAGATTGCCCTGAAAGTCTGCTACTGGAATACGAATCACTACAATGATGCTTCATATTTTAAAAAGAATTTTGACCCTCGTGTCTCGGAAGTATTCAGAAGCCGTACAAAAAGCATAGGCCTTTCCCGCTCATACAAAGACTGGCAGCCGGCCCGTGTGGTCATTCCCTTTACGATTGTAAAAGAAATTGTGCCTGAGGTAAAAGAGCCCCTTAAGCCGGTGGAAGAAAAACCCGCAGAGGTGGCAGAACCGGTTGAAGAAAAACCTGTGGTGGAGACCCCTGAGCCAGTGGAAGTGCAGCCTGAACCTGCCTATGAAGCTCCGGTAAGCAAAACGCGTTCGCAAAATATGAGTGAACAGGCGCAGGAGGAAGAATCTTTCTTCCAGAAGCATAAGACTCTTCTGGTCTGCGGTATCATCGGTCTGCTTCTCCTGCTTATCATCCTTTTTGCCGTTGTGCGGGGCAGCCGAAGGGATTAAATGATTGCCGCAGGAATTAAGTGGCAGTAAGCAAGTATTGAAAAAAAACTTTAACAGTGCTACAGTTGATGCATCGAGGTTAAATATGAAAGATTTGGATTGGGCAAATTTGCCGTTTGGCTACATGGAAACCAGCAAGAGTTTTGTTGCAAACTGGAAAAACGGCTCCTGGGATGAAGGCCTTTTGACCAGCGATCACACCGTCAAAATTTCTGAGTGTGCAGGCGTTCTGCAGTATGCACAGACTTGTTTTGAAGGTCTGAAAGCCTACACAACAAAAGACGGAAAAATTGTTACCTTCCGCCCGGATTTGAATGCAGAACGCATGGAATCAAGCTGTAAACGTCTTGAAATGCCTGTGTTCCCCAAAGACAGATTTATTAAGGCTGTCCTTGATACGGTAAAGGCGAATATCGACTGGGTTCCGCCCTATGGAAGCGGTGCAACCTTGTATATCCGCCCCTATATGTTTGGTTCATCAAGCGTTATTGGCGTAAAACCTGCTGACGAATATCAGTTCAGAATTCTGGTTACTCCGGTTGGACCTTATTTTAAGGGCGGAGTAAAACCGATTGTAGTCCGCCTTTCTGATCTTGACCGCGCCGCTCCCCACGGAACAGGTGACATCAAGGCTGGTCTGAACTACGCAATGAGCCTCTACAATATTGTGGATGCACACAATAAGGGCTTTGCAGAGAATATGTATACTGACCCTGCAACGCACACTTATATAGAAGAAACTGGCGGTGCAAACATTCTTTTTGTCACAAAAGATGGAAAACTGGTTACACCAAAGTCTAACAGTATTCTTCCTTCTATTACCCGCCGCTCACTGGTACAGGTTGCAAGAGATTATCTGGGACTCACTGTAGAAGAGCGCCAGGTAAACAAGAGTGAACTTAAGGATTTTGTGGAAGTCGGTCTGTGCGGTACTGCAGCAGTCATCAGCCCCATTGGAAAGATTGACGACCACGGTACATGCATTGAAGTTCCCAGCGGAATGAGCGAAATCGGACCTGTTCTGGGAAAACTGCGCGAAACTCTTACCGGCATTCAGATGGGTACAGAAAAAGCACCCGAAGGATGGGTAGTAGAAATAAAATAGTATTTTTTAATGCTGTTTTATATGACGGCTGATAAAGAGCCGTCTCGCTTTTTAGCCGCCCTTGAGCGTAACTATGTTGCGGATAGAGGGCGGTTTATTTTTTTTGAGGTAAGAAAATGCAACATATTGATTATAAGACCACAGGCACCTGTGCAAAAATGATTCACTTTGACCGCAGTGACGATATGCGCATTCACAACATTTCATTTGACGGCGGCTGTAACGGCAACCTCAAGGCAATCAGCCGCCTGTGTGACGGCATGACCGCTGATGAAATTGCCATTAAGCTTGCAGGAAACCTCTGCGGAAACAAGGGAACTTCCTGCGCCGACCAGCTTGCAAAAGCAGTTTTGTCGGGACGGTAATCACATTTGTACCGCCCCAAAATTCAGGGAACCACACTTGATGACGCTGCTCTTGTCCTGGTCATGGCTTCCTGAGTCAAATCTTTTATGATTTCACCCGCAATGATTAGCCCTGCAACTGAGGGAACAAATGCGGTACTTCCCGGAACATCGGGCTCTTCCATATCTCCAATAGGACGCAGGGCTTTTTCCGTGGAATAAACGACCTTTACATCTTTTATCTTACGCTTTTTGCATTCCTGGCGCATTACCCGGGCAAGCGGACAAACCGAAGTCTGTGAAATATCAGCAACCATAAATTGTGTCGGATCCAGTTTGTTACCGGCTCCCATGCTTGAAATGATTTTAGTTCCTGCTTCTTTTGCCTGTAAAATCAGATTGATTTTTGCTGTAACTGTATCAACGGCATCTACAATATAATCGTACGCAGTAAAATCAAAGAGGCTGCTTGTTTCCGGCAGATAAAAACACTTGTAAACATTCACTTCTGCCTGAGGATTGATATCCAGAATTCTTTCCTTCATGACATCAACCTTGTATTTTCCTATGCTTGAATGAGTGGCAATAATCTGTCGGTTCAGATTTGTAAGGCAGACTGTATCATTATCAATAATATCAATATGCTGAATTCCGGACCGGACCAGAGCTTCTACCGTGTAGCCGCCTACACCGCCAATTCCAAATACGGCGATACGGGCCCTGCTCAGAATTTCCAGAGCCTCTTTTCCGATAAGTAATTCTGTCCGTGAAAACTGATGTAACATTGTATTTTCCTATGTCAAAGATAGGAAATTGTATCAGAAAAATGAATTCAAGACCAGTCGGAGTCACGGTCAGATTCAGATATGCTCAGATGAAAATAAAAAACATCCGTGTCCCATCCGAGTGCATCCGAGTGCATCCGAGTGCATCCGTGTCCCATCCGTGTTCATCTGTGTTCATCTGTGTCCCCACACACAACTCACCCAAAAGTGTGCCGTTGCCTATTTTTTGCATTCACGGTAAAATATTCTATTATCATTCAAGTAATAAGGACACATATATGAAACTGACTTGTGGAATCGTAGGACTTCCGAATGTGGGAAAGTCCACCATTTTTTCTGCGCTTACAAAGGCTCCTGCGCAGGCGGAAAACTATCCTTTCTGTACGATTGACCCCAATGTGGGTGT
>DFDV01000034.1 GCA_002369025.1 Treponema sp. UBA3819
ATAGCCGTACACGCGGCTTTTGACAGGAGAGACTATGGCAGCACGAAGCGATTCATTGTATTTTACGGTTCCCTGCGAGAGGTATACGCCATTTTCGCTTGCACGGAAAATCGGAGCGAAGGTTATTCTGGAGAGCGCATCTTTTTCACAGGGCAAACAGCGCTATTCCATTTTGATGGCGGAAGAAGCCTTTCACATTCTGCAGGATGACGACGGTATTGCATTTCTGATTGACGGACGCCGGGTTCCCTACACGATGAGCGGGAATCAGGAAGAACCATTTGCAAGAGGAAGCAAAAGAAAGCATGAAGCGGATATTCTGGACGCCCTTCTCTACGTTGCGGGACAGAATGACCTGTCTACCGTAAAAACAGAAAGCGGTGACATTCTGCCCAATTCCATTCCCGTTCCCGCAAGCGGCATAGGCTATCTGAGCTACGAATTCTGTGCCCGCTGCGATACCATTACCCTTGCCCCGCAGACAGATGAACTCCATATTCCGGAAAGCGAATTCATTGCAGGCCATCTTTACATTGTGTTTGACCACTTTACGGAAAAACTTCATGTTTTTGCCCTCAACTACAATGAGCATCAGATAGATCTTGTTCAGGCCCTCTCTTCCTTGCGGAAAAGACTTGATGACATGGATTTTTCATATCTGGCTCCACCTGAAGAAGCGGCACCGGTAAGAATCATTACCGACCTTGAACAGAGCCAGCGGGAGTACAAGGAAAAAGTCCTTGCCCTTAAAAAGGAAATCATTGCGGGAAATCTGATTCAGGCAGTACCAAGCCGCCGCCTGCAATTGGAGTGTTCAAATTCCGCACTGGAAATCTACCGCCGTCTGCGCTCAATCAATCCTTCACCCTATCTTGTTTACCTGGATTTTGGAGACCGGCAACTGGTTGGTTCTTCACCGGAAAGCCTTGTACGCGTAAGGAAAGGTATTGCCTCCATCAGACCAATTGCAGGTACCCGGCGGAGGGGAAAAAATGCTGCGGAAGACGAAATTCTGCGCACAGAACTTTTGAACGACGGAAAGGAAAAAGCCGAACACCTTATGCTGGTGGATTTAGCCCGTAACGATTTGGGCCGGGTCTGTCAGAGCGGTTCTGTAGAAGTCATGCGCTATATGGATGTGGAATTGTACAGCCATGTCATGCACATTGTAAGCGATGTTCAGGGCAAGGTGGAAAAAGGCATCAAGCAGATTCAGGTGCTGAGGTCAGCATTCCCGGCCGGCACAGTAAGCGGAGCCCCTAAAATCAGTGCAATAGAAATCTTGAGCCGGCTTGAAAAGACAAAGAGGAGATTCTATGCGGGCGCAGTGGGTTACCTGCAGAGTAACGGCGACCTGGACTTCTGCATTGCAATCCGTACTGCCCTCAGACAGGGAAACACCTGGACTCTGCAGGCTGGCGGCGGCATTGTATACGATTCAAATCCCGACCGCGAATGGGAAGAGACCTGCGAAAAACTGGGAGCCCTGAGAGCCGTGCTTGAAGGAAGTGTTAAATAAATCTGTTTTTCTGATATTTTTAACAATATTTTGTTATTTGACTATCAGAGTCTGCCATTAAAATAACCATAGAAAAATGTGCCGTAAGCGGTGCAAACTCCAATTCGGGTTTTATCCAACGCGGAGTTTAATAGGAGCGGTTGTGCCGCCTCTTTATTGTATGACTCATTATTGAAGTGAAAACTGAAAAAAAATATCAATTTTTTATCCAAAATGCCGTTTTTTTATCTGAAATCAGCATTTTTTTACGGAAATTTACTTTTAAAATTCGACACAGATACGAGGTGAGGAACCACAGATGAACGGGGATAAACGCGGATGAGGCACAGATAGTAAATAAACATATAAAAAGAAATCTGTGTCCTATCTGAGTGCATCTGCGCTTATCTGTGTCAAAAATTAATTTTCAAGATTTTTCACCGTTTCTATTGACAGAAAGCGGGTATGGCGAAAAACATCCTGTTTTTACCATACCCAACAGAAAGCATTCGCTTTCTGTCCGCTTTTCAGCGTACCTCCCTGTACGCAAAAAAAGATGAAAAAAAACATTGTTTCTATTGACAGAAACAAGCAGAAATAGTATTATGTTTCTATCAAGAGAAACAAGGAGAGGTGTATGATTGTTGTTATTGATAATTATGATTCTTTTACATTTAATGTTGTGCAGTCGCTTGAACGGCTGAGTAAAGACCGGGTGGAAGTTTTGCGCTCAAGGGAATGTGAGATTTCTGATATTGAAGCGCTCAAGCCTGACTATCTTGTTATCAGCCCCGGCCCCGGCACTCCTTCAGAAGCAGGCATATCAATAGAAGCAATTAAACATTTTGCAGGAAAAGTGCCGATTCTGGGAATCTGTCTGGGCCACCAGGCAATCGGCCAGGCTTTTGGTGCAAAAATCGTACAGGCAAAATACATTCGTCACGGCATTGTGGAAGAAATGGACTTTGACGGCCGGGGACTTTTCCGCATCATCGGAAAAAGTGCTTCCTTTACCCGCTACCATTCACTTGTCATAGATGAAAGCACTCTTTCCCCCGATTTTGAAGTCACCGCCCGCGCAAAAGACGGAGACATTATGGGCGTCCGCCACAAGACACTGATGATAGAAGGCGTACAGTTCCATCCGGAAAGCATTGCAAGTCAGGCTGGAGACGATTTGTTCCGTGCCTTTCTCAACTACCGCAGGGAAAATCTCCCCGTATCAGACTACCTCACCCAGCTGCTTTCTAAAAAGCCCCTCTCCCGTGAACAGGCGGCCCTCTTTATGGAAAACCTTACTGACGGCATAATGGACGAAAAGGTTACTGCCTCCATTCTTACCGCCATGGCCCTGCGCCCCCAGCCCACTGCCGACGAAATGGCAGGCTGTGCAGAAGTTCTGCTCAAAAAGAAGACCCCATTCCCCCTGTCCTCAACCGGACTTGCAGAAATCGTCGGAACGGGAGGCGACTGCAAGGGAAGTTTCAACATCTCATCCCTCTCGGCAATCGTTGCCGCCAGCTGCGGACAGCCCATCGCAAAACACGGAAACAGGGCAGTTTCTTCCAAATCCGGTGCGGCAGACTTTTACGAGCATCTGGGAGTCAAAATCATGGCAACACCCGAAAAAACAGCAGAGTTGGTCAGCAAAACAGGCTTTGGTTTTCTGATGGCACCAGTCTACCATTCAGCCATGCGTTTTGCCGCCCCAATCAGAAAGGCCCTGGGCATCAAGACCATTTTCAATGTCTTAGGTCCCCTCTTAAATCCTGCAAATGCAGAATTTGAAGTTCTTGGCGTTTACTCAAAAGACCTCATGGCAGACTACGCCCACGCGGCAAAAAAACTGGGTGCAAAAAGAGTCATGGTCATCGCAAGCCGCGACGGATTTGACGAAATCAGCCCCTGTCAGCCCACAGACGTCTACCAGATAAATGAAGACGGAAAGGAATATCAGTACACCATCGATCCTGAAAAATACGGAATCTCTGCCGCAAATGGTAATGCCGACGAAAGCGAACTTGCAGGCGGAAACGGTGCAGAAAATGCAGAACTCGCCCTTCAGATTCTCAACGGAAAAGGCCGCCCCACAATCAAGGCAGCGGTAGGCCTCAACGCAGGTGCAGTCCTCTACATTTCAGGCAAAGCCCGTACAATCAAAGACGGCTACGATATGGCAATTCAGGCAATTGAAAGCGGAAAAGCAAAAGAAAAACTGGAAGAAATCCGCGCCGTAAGCGAAGCAGCCTGATTTACGGAGAATAACATAAGGCAGAGTGCAGGGAGAAAAGATGACCGACATTTTAACGCAAATTGTTTCACGCCGGCAAAGCGATATTGAAAAGTCTGGCTATACGATGGGAGAAGAAATTCCCAAAGAGCGCACCCGCGCCGCTCCCATCCCTTTTCCCTCTGGAGCAGAAAAAGGCGTAGTTCTGGAAATAAAGCGAGCCTCTCCAAGCAAAGGTGACATAGCCCCCGGTCTGGATGCCGGACAAACAGCCCTGCAATATGCTCAGGCTGGTACAAGCGCCATTTCTGTTCTGACTGAACGCCACTGGTTTAAGGGCAGCCTCGCGGATTTACAGGCCGCCGCCCTAGCCGCAGATAAGTACGCCCAAGAGAATAACAAACCCCGCGTCGCCATCCTGCGAAAGGATTTTCTCCTTTCCCCGGAAGATGTTGAAATCGCCTATCGGGCAGGTGCGGATGCAGTCCTCTTAATCGCCCGCATTCTTTCCGCACCCCTGCTCATTGAAATGGCAGAAAAATGCGCAAGTCTGGGCATGACTGCTTTTATAGAACTCCGGGAAGAATCAGATCTGGAAAAACTTACAAAAGTCGCAGAAGCAGTAGACCCCGTCTGCATTGTCTGCGGTGTAAATGCCCGGGACTTACAGAATTTTTCCATTGACTTACTCACGCCGGCCTGTCTCCTTGCAGAAATTCAAGGCATCATCACTTCTCATGCAAAAAAAGCAATCACTTCCGGCGAAGTCAAAGTCATTTTTGAAAGCGGCATCCGTACCCCTCAGGCAGCCCGTTTTGCAGGAAGTCTGGGATTTTCCGCAATGCTACTGGGAGAAGCCGCCGCAAAAAATCCGGCAGAAGCAAAAGAACTCGTTCAGGCCTTCATGCAGGCCCCTTCTACCCCCCAGGCCCTTTTCTGGAAGACCATTGCCCGGAGACTTCGCAAACAGAATACTCCATTTATAAAAATCTGCGGCATCACAAACTTAAAAGATGCTCAAAAAGCCTATGAACTCGGTGCTGATTTTTTAGGCTTTATCTTCTGGGAAAAATCCCCGCGCCGCACCGATGAAAAGACTGTCAGCCTCATAAGTGCCACCCTTCGCGAAGAAGCAAAAAAACTGGGAAAAAGAGCCCCGCTTTTAGTCGGCGTAACCGTAGATCCAGAAAGTTGTGACGGAAAAACAGTTCAAAAACTGCTAGACGAAGGCATTCTCGACTGCATGCAGCTCCACGGATGCGCAGATTCATTTCTTACTGCCGGAGGAATGCAGACAGACCTTCCCCACTACGGAGCAGTAAACATCTCTTCCGAAGAAGATCTCGCCAAAATAGATTTTCTCCGCCAGCAGGGAGAGCCCCGCATACTCATAGACGCCCATTCTGCCATCAGCCCGGGTGGCACCGGAAAGCGCATAGCAGATACACTGGTAGAAAAAGTTTCCTGCAAAACAAAACTCTGGCTGGCCGGTGGCATTACGCCTGAAAACATCGCCTCTGTCTGCAAAAAATTCCACCCGGAACTCATAGACATAGCAAGCGGCGTAGAATCTGCCCCCGGTATAAAAGACCATGCCAGACTGGAAGCACTTTTCAGCCAGATAGAAAAAAATTAAAAAAATAAATAAAAAAAACTTGACAAATCAGAAAAGCGGACCGATAATAATTATAGATGGGGGCAACCAAAAGGGTGATGCCCAATCTGAAGGGAAGTCATTAAGATTATGTTCCATTTTATCTAGATTTGTTTTGGGAACATAATTTAATGGCTTTTATTTTTTTAAATTTTCCTTTCAAAAATTCGACACAGATGAACTCAGATTAACACGGATGAGGCACAGATAATAAAAAAAATCTATGTCCAATCAGAGTTTATACGTCGCTTGCGCTCCGTTTGCGTAAGCGTAAGTTATTGACGTTTGTGCTAGGGGCACATATGCATCTGAGTTCATCTGTGTCAAAACCACCGCATCTGCGTGTATACGTCGCTTGCGCTCCGTTTGCGTAAGCGGAA
>DFDV01000148.1 GCA_002369025.1 Treponema sp. UBA3819
ACGTCATCATGTCCGATGAGCATCTCAAAGAATTTCCGGATTCCAGATGGCGGAGTGACCATCATGGCGGTGCTGAATTTATCTTCTCTTGTATTCATTTTTATAATCCTTGGATAAGCGGCATGAAGACCGCATATTTTATGCCATCACCCCTTCGCGGCGGTCGCTTTCATCTTCAACATAGAGAACATCGTTTTCTTTGTATGTTTTGAGCAGGAAGTGAGTCTTGGTGGAGCGTACACCTTCAAGCGTAGAGAGCTTGCGGGCTACAAAAAATGCCACTTCCTGCAGACTGTCTCCTTCGATGACGACTTTAAGGTCGTAGCCGCCGCTCATCAGGTAGAGGGATTTGACCTGGGGATAGCGGTAGATGCGGTCTGCAAGGCCGTCAAAACCGTGTTCACGTTCCGGGGTCACCTGGATTTCTATTTCGGCGCGAACTTTTTCCTTGGCGGCTCCGTCTTTTTCCGGATTGATTACCGCTTTATAGCCTAAAATGATGCCTTCTGCTTCAAGCTGTCTGATGATGGACTGTACTTCTGCCGGTGATTTTTTTGTCATGGCAGCAATATCATCAATTGGAAGCCTGGCATTTTCTCTCAGCAAGTCAAGGATTTCCTCTTTGTCGTTCATATGCACCTCTTTCTTTATTCTAGTTGATTATGCGCTTTTTGTGAAGTATACTGGATGTAAGGCGTTATGTGATGTCACCAACAGAAGAAGAGACCCGCAGACATATTCATCGCGTGCAGCACCTCATGTATAAACTTACTCATATCCTGCAGGACAGGTGTGAGAAGCATGACCAGTCTAAACTGGAAGAGCCGGAAAAATCAGGCTTTGAGGCAATGGACAATGAGCCTTTTTATCCTTATGGCTCACCCGAGTATTTTGAAAAGCTAGAACGCTATCGTCCTATTCTTGACCACCACTACAAACATAATTCCCACCACCCGGAACATTATGCGGGATTTATCGGTGAGATGGATTTGATTGACATGCTGGAAATGCTATGTGACTGGGCGGCCAGAAGAGATGGTCTTTCTGTAGATGAAACGATTACCCTGCTAGAACAGCAGAGTGCCCGCTTTCAGATGCCGCCGATTCTTTCCAGCATTCTGCTGAACACACTCAAGCGCCATCTTGCCAATGAATTTTACGATGCGCCAAAGACCGCAGATCCGCAGACCATACAGGCAGAAACTATTGCCACCGGTACGCTGCGACCTGAAGGAAGGGGAGCCCTTGCAAAAACTGAGCATAAGACGGGAGTTCAGCCCAAAGCAGAAAGTGAATCAAAGCCAGAAGAAAAGCCTGTTCAGGAAGAAAAAGATGAATTTGACGGACTTTTCAGCAAAAACAGCATAGATTTAAGTGCGCTGAAAGAATTTGGCCTCTAGATTTTAACTTTCCTTTCGTAACTGCAGCACTTTTTTGATGAGCAGGGGTACTTCATACAGCATCATTATAGTCCAGCCGAGACCGCAGGCAAGGGCAACGCCACTAATGCCCAGATGAGGTGCGAGCAGCAGGGAAAAACCAGCGCGACCAATCATCTGTGCGGAAGTTGCAAAAACGGTTATGCGCATGTTACCGCAGCCACGGAAAAAGCCCTGAATGCCGTTGGTCAGTGCAGGCATGGTGTAGAGACAGGCCATAATCAGAAGATACTGGCGTCCGAGGCGGAGTACTTCAAGTTCATCATCGCCTGCAAAAAGCCACATAAGCTGATTTCTGAACAGAAAAACTGAAAGCCCTATGAGGATGCCGTAGATTACCTCGATAAGCAGACCCTTACGCAGGCAGAGACGCATGCGGGCCGGATTTTTTGCTCCGTGATTCTGGGCGGTAAAAGTGGTCATGGCCTGACCGATACTCTGTTCCGGCTGATAGCAGAAATCATCGATTTTTGTGCCCGCGTTGAAGGTAGCGATTGCATCTACACCGAGAGGATTGACCGCACTCTGAACTAAAAGTTTTCCCACATAGAGGACAGTCTGCTGGGTTGCCGTTGCCAGACTGTAACTGACTGTTTTTCCAACAAGAGAAGAGTCTATCCTGAATTCGCGGGGCTTAATGGCAATAAGAGGCTCCCGTATGTAGACATAGCCAATGCAGAGCAGGCAGGAAATAGCCTGGGAAGCAATGGTTGCAAGTGCCGCGCCTGTCATGCCCATGTGAAGCAGGGCTACCAGAATAAAGTCCAGAATGCCGTTTAAGACTGCACTGATTGCCACACAAATAATGGGAGTCTTTGAGTCTCCTACGGCGCGGAGTGTGGCAGCGAACATATCATAGAAGAAAGTAAAAAGCAGTCCGCAGAAAACAATGCGGAGATAATGGGCAGAAGGGGCAATCAGTTCTTCCGGGGCGCGAACAAGGCGCAGCAGAGGTATGGCAAAAATAAAGCAGATGCTGCTCACAAAGACGGTAAAGATAAAACCGATGGTGATTGTCGTGCTGATTTCTGCCTTGAGGCGGTCAAAGCGCTTTGCCCCGTAAAATTCACTGATGAGGACACCTGCGCCCCAGCTGATTCCCACGATGAAAAAAATCATTATGTTCATGATGGGATTTGCAATTCCGGCAGCCGCGAGACTGATCTTTCCGGCAAAGCGTCCGAGGATGATGGAATCTACAGCGTTGTAGGTGAGCTGGAAAAAATTACCGAGTATGAGCGGAACTGCAAAGCCAATCAGATGCCTTACCGTGCTGCCCTGGGTCATGTCTTTCATCGCTATCTGCCTGCGCGGTGTTTACCCTGTTCAATGAAATTCATGTGGGCCTTGTCTTTGCGGCTCAGGCGTTTGATGCCGGGACCGCTTTCTGAAATCTCTTTTTGCCGTGCCTGTTTTTGGGGCTTTGCCTTGTGTTCAGAAAGGACAAAGCGCTCCCATTCTTCCGGCTCCGGAACTTCAAAATGCAGGGGCTCCCTGGTAAAGGGATGGGTAAAAGTCAGCGTGCGTGCATGAAGGGCGAGCCTGCCAAAGGGATTGGTGCGGGCACGATAATTCTGGTCGCCGGCAAGGGGATAGCCCCTGCTTGCCAGATGGGCGCGAATCTGGTTTTTCTTTCCGGTATCAAGTGAAAGTTCAAAAAGGGTATGCGTTTTTCCGCGGACAATGGTTTTGTAGCTGGTTCGCGCCGGAACTTTTTCCACATTTTCATCTTCCTGAGGCACATAACCGATATGATGGGCGTTGAATGCCAGCGGGTCATCAATCAGACCGCTTTTGGAAAGATACTTGTGGGGATTTGCAGGATTTTCTGCTACGGCGCGATAAAGCCGTTCACTTACCATTGTATGCCAGCTGTCCATAATTTTCTGCTGGGCAAGTTCACCCAGGGCAAACATCATTACGCCGCTGGTGTCACGGTCCAGGCGATGGACGGCAAGGGGGCGGTGCTTTGCGTTAAAGGAACCGTTTTTGCGCATAAGGTCTTCAAGAATCTGCTGGGCTGTCTTTGCGTGACTGCCATCAAAAGGAACGCTGAGCAGACCGCTGGGTTTGTTTATGACGACCAGATAGTCATCCTGATATAAAATTTCGAGTTTGAACATG
>DFDV01000156.1 GCA_002369025.1 Treponema sp. UBA3819
CCACATCAACCTCGCTGCCGTCATCCAGCCGGCAGTGGATATCCAGGCGGGGAAACTTTCCGTCCATGCGCGTGGGAAGGATTTCCGGATTGAGCACATGTGCTTCAGTGACAGTGCGGCCGATGACTGCGGACAGCATCCTTCGCCTGCAGAAGTCGGACTCCATGCAGTCCTTGGAGAAGAAAGACTTAAAAACGATGTCGTTTTTAAGATCAAGCGTGCGCCCCTGAGCAACAGCCTCAGCCGCCTTCTGCTTCACATCCTCGTCAATCAGAATCTGATAGTGCAGTCCCGGAGTAGAAGGAATCTTATTCTTTTTCATGCCAGTTCCTGTAAAAATGGATTTGCAGAACAATCAGCTCTGTATATATATAGGCTTAGAAATGCAAAAATATACAAAAAATTCTGAAAAAAAATGAAAAAAAATGGGATTTTTTAACACAGATAAGCACAGATGAACTCGGATGGGACACGGATATTTTTTTATTTATTATCTGTGTCCCATCCGTGTGTATCACCGTTCATCTGTGGTTCCCCGCTTGCCGTTAGTCTGTTTTTGTCGAGTTACAACTAATTGCGCCGTTTTTTCAGAAACATTTTACCATTGCGGAGCCCCGAGGCCTGTCTTGAGCCAGTTCCCCCTTATTCCTGAAAAGCCAACAAAATGTCCACGAAAACGAAGCGGGGTTCTTAGGGGCAGTCGCCCCTACGCCGTGCCGGGAAGAGGTGAGGTCTTAGGAGAGGAGAGACCCTCGCTTCGGAGTAGGGGGTCTTTCCTCTCCTAAATAAAGGGGGTACATAGGGGCTCTCCCCTATGATTGTTTTTTGTTGGAATACTTTCTCGGGTCGCACAGGGCCCCATCCCTGTGACGTTGTTAATTTTCTTCCTATACTATCCTTGCAAAATCAGCCTTTATGCGCTATCATTAAAATAAGTGGGAAATAATTGCATAAAAGGATTTTGCTATGTTTAAGGAATTTCTGCCTTTTAATACGGTTCGCAATGATGCGATAAAACTGGCTCACAAGATTTGTCAGGATGGATTTATTCCCGATGTGCTTTACTGTCCTTTGCGTGGCGGTGCATACATGGCAAACATGATAAGTGAATACTTCAAGCTTGTATGCAAAAACAGAAAGCCTGTTCTTTTTGCGGCTGTCGTTGCCCGCTCATATACTGATGTCCGCAAGCATTCCGCTGTGCATATTGACGGATGGACTTATTCTCCGGACCATTTGCGTCCTGGTGATAAAATCCTTCTGGTGGATGATATTTACGATAGTGGACGGACTCTTAATTTTCTGGTTGAAAGTCTGATGGAAAAGGGAGTTCCCCGGGAAGATATTAAAGTTGTTGTCCACGACTACAAGCATTTTACCTATCGCGAAGAACTTCCTGTGGTGCCGGATTACTGGTGCCGTAAGTTTGAGATTACAAAACCTGAAGAAGACCGCTGGATTCACTACATGAGTCACGAACTGGTTGGTCTTTCTCCTGAGGATTTGGAAAAATATTATTATATTGATGCCCCTGAGTTGCGCGACGTGCTGGGACCTCTTTTTTCGTAAAGAGCTTTTTCAGGAGTGTTTATGAAAAAGTTTGTAACTGTTCTTGCATTTCTTTTTGCCGCCTGTTCTGCTTTTGCTCAGCGTATCATCAGCCCCGTTCCGGGCACCTGGGCCAATAAGCAGTGTTTGGTTTTGAATACCACTGACGGAAGTGAATGTTTTTACTCTTACTCAGGTACGGATCCTCTTACATCCGGTTTTGCCTATGACGGTCCTGTTCTGATTGACGAGACGGGCGATGTGACTGTGCGGGTAGTGAGCGTAAAAGGTGATCAGAAAGAAGAACTGAGCGTTACCTATACGGTTAAGGAAGTTGAAAATCCTTATCCTGCTGAAACTGTAGAAAACGCCTTTGTTTCAAAAATGTGCGAAAACCCTCTGTTAGTCTATTCTTTTGGAACAGCCATACAGATTCCCGAAAAAATGCTTTACGCACTGGGAGATGGAGCCAAGCCTTTTATGTCAGGCAGAGTTCTTTCCCTTTCTTCAGCAAACAGGCTTTCCCGCTATCTTCCCTGTACAGTTACAAACGGAAATTCCCGATGGCGCTTTGTGATTTTTGTTTCCGGTGGTGAAGCAGGTGTCCTTGCAAAAAAAGATGTTCCCTTTGAGATAAACGGATGGAATGAATTCATCTGGAAGGGTGAAAAACTTATTTACTGTATTGATAACGGCATGTGGTCTGCTGATACAAATCCGGCTTATCTTGACCGTTCTGTTCCGCATGTTGTCAGGTGGCAGAATGTTGCTTATGAAAAAGGAAATCCCGTGCAGTCTTTTCTGCTTCCTGCCATGCCCGTTATCGAAACCCGTGCCGTAAAAAAGGGTAAGGGACCTGTTACTTTTTCCATTCGCGGTGATTCCCGTTACCGTATGGAGTTGATTTCTTCTGGTGTAAGCGGAGAACTCCCGGGAAATGTCGGTCTCTTTTCTCAAGCGGTATTTGATACCTTTGACGGTGATGCCATCGGTGGCAAGGCTCTTTTTGCCTGCTATTGTGACGGTGTCTATCAGGGAACTTTAGGAGCAGATTATTCCATCGACAATCAGCCCCCGCTCATGCCTGAATTTGTTTCAAGTACTCATACCTATTATGCCCGTTCTTCAGTTGATTTGCGCATCTATTCTGAACCAGGCTCAGAAGTATTTTATGCCCTGAGTAATCCGATTGAAGTAGATGAAACTAACATGGATGACCATGATGCCCTGGATGCTATTGATACCGGTAATTTTCATGTTTACGGCGGCATTCCCATCCGGCTGAAGTCTGGCTCAGATAAGGCTCAGTTTTACAAGGTCCGTGCCTATGCGGCAGACTCAACTGGAAATGTGAGTGCTACTTCTGAATATCGTGTCGTGATTGATGAGTATAATTACTATCTTGATTCTTCAGCGGGCGGACTTGGTGCAGACGGCAGCAAAAATCATCCGTTTAATTCTTTTGCAAAGGCGCTTGAAGTCATAAACAAAGGTCGTTTTTCCCGCTTTTATGTTTCAGGTACTATTGACCTGCCTTTGAGTGAAACGGTTATTTCTTCTAACTGTGAATTTATTTCCGTAAAGGATGCCCGCTTCGTCATTCCACCCACAGCTTCCCTTACCCTGCAGACAGCAAGCCTTTCTGCAAAGAACTGTGTCTTTGAAAAAGAAGCCGGGGATGAATCAATTCCTTCAAACGGTATGTTCTTTAAGTTGGAAAATGCAGCTGTTTCTTTTACAGGCTGTGAGATTGTCGGTGTCTTTGGTCAGAATGGAACGGCATTTAACGCTTCTTCATCTGTTCTGGATTTTATTTCCACGGGAATTACCGTGCAGAGCGATTCCTATGCCTGCGGTGTTTCGTCAAGTGACTCAAAGGTTACCGGTCGTGACAGTCATTTTACTGCCATTGCCCAGACGGCCGTAAACTTCAGCGTGCAGGGCGGTCTTTTTGAACTCCGTTCCAGCGACTGCAAGGTTGTGTCTCATTTGGGACGCATTGCGGAACTGACCCGCACTAATGCCCGCATTACAGGTACATCCTATACCGGAGAATTTGACAACAAGGTGAGTGCCATTCTTCCTATCTGGCAGGATGAAAAGACCCTTATGCTGGAAAATAGTGGCAATACTACGGCAGGCTTTAACTGATGATTCTGCAATGCGGTTTTGACGAGGCGGGGAGAGGACCACTTGCGGGACCTGTGACCGCCGGCTGTGTCATTCTCCCGGATGATTTTCCCCTTGAACTTTTAAACGACTCTAAAAAACTGTCTGAAAAAAAACGTGAGGCAGCCGAAGCCGTCATCAAAGAAAAGGCCCTGTGGGGACTGGGCATTGTAGATCACGAAACTATAGACAGAATCAATATTTTACAGGCAAGTATGCTTGCCATGCGCCGTGCCTATGACATGATGATGCTTGATTTTGAAAAGTGGTGCGCTTCCCGGGGAATTTCTCCATCAGGTGTTCAGATTTCTGCGGTTACAGACGGCACTTCCTGCCCTGATGTTCCCTGCGACTGCCGCTGCGAGCCAAAAGCGGACGGAAAATATCCTGCTGTCATGGCGGCAAGTATTATTGCAAAAGTTGCCCGTGACCGCATTATGACCGACTGTGACAGGCTTTATCCCCAGTATGGTTATGCCAGGCACAAGGGGTATCCCACAAAGGCCCATAGACAAATATGCCGCCAGATAGGTCCGAGCCCAATCCAGCGGCTTTCATTTTCCTATTGATACAATAAGATTTTTATTGTTCTGAATTTTCTTCAGTCTTTTCGCGCTTGCTTACAATGTGAATTACTTTTCCAGTACGCTTGATACCGTCATTTGGATTGCGCTCGTTGTCGCCCTTCTTGCGGTAGACCAGTTTCTTGTCATCTCCGCCCTTGCCGAATTTTGCTTCTTTGGCAGCCTTCTTTTCTGCCCGGGCTTTTGCCTTTGCCTTGCGGTCTTTTTCGATGAATTTGAGGGAATCGTCCAGTCCGGTAAGGAATTTCTGCATATCTTCCGCAAAGATGGCAATCTGGTGGCGGTCAAAGTCTGCACCTTCTCCTTTTTTGCTTTCTACAACCTGCAAAAATACATCGCCCGTGCGGTTTTCCTTTACGTTAAAAAAATATGAGCGATTGTCCAACAAAACCTGAGTGGTATACAGTTCTCCGCGGATTCCCATAGTGATTCCTTCCTTGTTTGTGTATTGATTTGTATGCAGACTTTACCATATTTAAGCATTTTACGCAATGGTATGAAAGGGCTCTTTTTATTCTTTCAGGGATAAAAGAATTTCTGATGCTATGGTAAAACAGCCGGCAAAACAGTTGTTTTACGGGGAAAAAGGTGCTATACTTAATTTAAAGTTGCCTTAAAAAAACACGACCGCGTAGGCGGAAGTTAAAAAGGAGGCATGATAAAAATTACATCCGTGTAATTTTTATCATTTGCAGATTTTGCCGTTGGCAAAACTGCGATTTCGTGCTTCCTGCACGCCCGCTAATGCGGAAGTTAAAAAGGAGGAAAAAAATGGCAAAAAAAGGTAAGGATTACTTTGGAATCTCATGGATTGTGAGCGTTATTCTCTGCATCTTTCTTGGACCGATTCTGGGAATTGTCGCCCGCTTTTCAGAAAAGAAATATGTAGCAGGACTTCTGCGCTTCTTCTTCGGCTGGAATATCGTCTGGCTGATTGATTTCCTGTTGATTCTCTTTACGGGAAGAATCCTTAGAGTCGTTAACTGCTAAAAATGACTTTACCGGCGGCATGAAAAAATCCTTTCTGCCGCCTTTTTTTATTTGTGCTGCAGGTTCTTGATGCTGTCCAGAGCAACTGCGGCAATGATTATCACACCCTTAAATATAAACTGCAGGTTTGTATCAATTCCCAGAAAGGTAAGACAGTAGGTGAGGCCTGTAAATATGATTACACCTGCAACCGCTCCGCTGATTTTTCCCACGCCACCGCTAAATGAAATTCCTCCGATGACACAGGCCGCAATTGCATCCAGTTCGTATCCCTGGCCTGTTCCGGCATTTGCGTTTGCCTTAAAAATTTCAAAGAAGGAACCGATTCCGTAAAAAACTCCCGCCATGATGAAAACGCCCATGGTCACCCGGAAAACATTGATTCCGCTTACGTTTGCCGCCTCAGGGTTTCCGCCAACGGCATACATATTCTTTCCGAATATTGTTTTGTTCCAGATAAACCAGGCCGCAACAATAGCAATAAGGGCGGGAATAATCAGTTTAGGAAAGGTAATGACTTCGCCGTCAAAATATCCCAGTGTCCAGCGGCCGCCAATCAGTTCTTTAATTGTAGCGTCAATTGTTCCTACCGGAGTACCGCCTGTTCCTACAAAAAGAAGTCCGTAGATAATCAGCTGGGTTGCCAGAGTAGAGATGAAAGGATGAATTTTCAATTTTGCAGAAAAGAAGCCGGAAAAGGCAGAAAAGGCAACGCAGAAGAAAACGGACAGGAAGAGTGCCAGAAAAATGCGGACTCCCGCGGGTAATGCTGAAAAATCCCAGGGGGCCATGCCAAAAAGTGAGACAATATTTCGCCCCGGATGAAGAATCAGACCGGACATCAGGGCTCCAAGGGCAACCATTCTTCCAACGCTTAAATCTGTACCTGCCAGAAGAATCAGTCCTGCAATACCCAGGGCATAGAACATGCGCACAGATGACAGTTCAAGAATCGTAAAGATATTTGGAAGTGAAAGCAGGTTTCCGTTCCCGGTAAGCGGTGCAATTATGACGCAGACGATAAAAAATGCAAGTATTGTAAGATAGAGTCCTTTGTTCAGAAGAAAGTTGGACAACTGGAATGTGTTCAGGAAATGGAAAAAGGAGAAGATGGTTTTCTCTTTTATGCTTGTTTTTCCGTTTCTGATTTCCTGATTTTTCTGTATGTATTCAATGAATGCGTCTTCTTTAACAGCCTTTGCTTTTTCCATCGTTGCATTAAATCTGTTTTTAGCGTCAAAGAGCAGGGATTTTCTGGTGTAGTCAGCAACGCGCAGTTCTTCTTTGCAGTCTGCAATATCTTTTGCGCTGGTCTTTCCGCTATAGGCACTGACGATTTCTTTTTTTCTGGCAAGAGAATCTTCATTTATTCCGGCAATTTTCTTTTCGTAGCCGCTTTTAAGCATATCGATGAGTTCATTCTGATCTGTGGCTATGCGCTGGCTGTATTCGATTGAGAGAAGTTTGCTTCTTGCCAGAGCTTTTTTTACCAGACTGTCTATTTCCGCCTTGTTTTTTTCTGCAGTTTCTTTTGCCTTGCAAAGTCGTTCGTTATTTTCTTCAATTCTTTTTTGTCTTTCTTCATCGGAAATCAGTTTGTTCCGTTTAAGGAGAGTATTTTCCTGTCTGAGCAGGGCGATGAGCGATACGCCGTCCTCTCTGAGCCTGGTTAGTTCATTCAGATATGCTGTAAGTTCTTCGTCTTTTTCAAAAAAATTCTGATTGTCTTTCATAGATAAAATTCCTTTCGCTCCCTACAGATATTTTGCAGAAAGACGTAAGAGTTCTTCCTGACAGGTTTCTTTTGTATTTACGATTCCCGCCAGCTGATGGTTTGACATGACGGCAATTCTGTTTGTAATGCCCAGAAGTTCAGGCATTTCACTTGAGACGACAAGAATGCTGGTTCCTTTTTTTGCCATGCGGATTATCAGTTCGTAAATTTCATATTTTGCGCCAACATCAATGCCACGGGTCGGTTCATCCAGAAGAAGTACAGAAGGGAGTCCTTCCAGCCAGCGGCCGATGATGACTTTCTGCTGATTTCCTCCGGACAGTGAGCTGATGGGCTCCTGGGGAGAAAGGCATTTTGTATTCATCAGCTTAATTTCTCTTTTTGCGGCATTTTCCATTTTTTCATCAGAAAGAATATGACTGGGCTGGCAGTAGTTTTTCAGGTTTGCAATGACCGTGTTAAAGGTGATATTTCCTTTCTGAAACATGCCGTTGAATTTTCTTTCTTCCGTTACGAGAGCAAAACCGTGCTCTATGGCATCCTGACTGCTTTCAAAGAAAAGTCTTTTTCCGTTGCAGGTGATGCTGCCTGTTGCGATTGACCGGATGCCGAACAGTGTTTCCAGAAGCTCGCTCCTGCCTGAACCTACAAGACCGTAAATGCCAAAAATCTCACCTTTTCTGACCTTAAAGGAAATGTCATCAAGAATGGGGGCGTACCTTGTGGAAAGATGACTTACTTCGTAGAAATAGTCGCCGGGCTCATTGTCTACATCAGGAAAACGTTTTTCCAGAGAGCGGCCAACCATTGCGGTAATCAACTGATCCATGTCTGTGTCTTCAGCATTCTTTTGCATGACCAGTTTTCCGTCCCGAAGAACGGCAATTTCATCACAAATCTTAAAGATTTCGTCCATCTTGTGTGAAATGTAGATGAAAGAAACGCCCTGCTTTTTTAAGTCTCTTATAATTGAAAAAAGTTTTTCTACTTCCGGTTCGGTAAGCGATGATGTCGGTTCATCAAGAACGATGATTTTTGCCTTGTAAGAAACAGCCTTTGCAATTTCTGCCATTTGCCGCTGAGAGACAGACATTGTGCGCATGATTGTCTGCGGATTTATGTTCATGTTCAGCTGCTGGAAAAGTTTTTTACAGTCCCTGAACATTTTTGCTTCATTTACAATGCCGAATCTGGTGGGGTAGCGGCCCAGAAACATGTTGTCAGCAACTGAAAGGTCGAGACATTGATTCAGTTCCTGATGAACCATTGCCAGGCCTTTCTCAAGGGCTTCGTGGGGTGTCCTGAAAGAAAATGGTTTTCCATCCAGCAGAAACTGTCCTTCGTCTTTCCTGTGGATGCCGAAAAGGCATTTCATCATGGTGGATTTTCCAGCCCCGTTTTCTCCCATAAGGCCGAGAACGGAAGCCGGGGCAACTGAAAGATTTATGCCGTCCAGAACATGGTTTTTCCCAAAGGATTTTGAAAGATCTTTTATCTGCAAGACAGGCTGCTGCATAAAGCTTCCTAGTATTTCAGTTTGTCAGTGTATTCGCGTCCTGAACTGATTCGCAGGATGTTGACTGAATAACCGTCGTATCTGCTGAGGTTTGTAAAGGCATCGAGTGTTTTAGATTCGTTCTGGCCGTCACCCTGTATGATGTTAAGGTCTATGTTCAGAAGGGGCGCGTAGTAGCGGAGGGACGGAAGGCATTTTGTTACCTTATAAACATCTGCGGCGTTGTCATTGCAAACCAGAATCTTTTTTCTGGCTGCGGTGGTCTGTTTGATTCCGGCATCGTGTCCGCTCTTTTCAAATTCCCCGATATTTTCTTTTGTGACGGTAATACTTTCAACAAACAGGCTTTTGTGTTCAAAATCAACTTCGACTGCAGTGGATATTTTGTTGCCGTATGCGTCAGGTTTTGAAATTCCGCTGCTGACTGCTTCTTCTCCAGTCAGACCGTCAAAGAAGTTTCTGAGCAGCTGCAGAATGGTAATCATCTGTCCGTCTGCATTCTGTGAAATCGTTCCGGTGAGTTTTCCCTGTTTTACGGCTTCCAGTGCGTCTTCAATTGCATCGTAGCCAAAAATAGGAACTCCCTTGGGGTAGTTTGATGCCTGCAGACAGCCCATGGCCATTCCGTCGTTATTTGAAATGACAAGGTCAATTTCATCGTCGAATTTTGTGGCCCAGTTACCCATTGCTTCTGTTGCAGAACTGGCGTTCCAGGCAGTTCCGTCTGTGCCGGTCATGGCCCGTCCGTCAAGTTCAGTAACCTTATAGTCTTTTCCGTTGATTGTAAGGCTTCCTTCCCGGACATTCTTTGGTTCAGAACTGCCGTTCCAGGTGCCCAGTGCAGTGCGTATTCCTTTCGTTCTGCCCAGTGAATCATTGTGTCCCATGTCACCAATGCAGAGAACATAGCCGATAGTACCGTCTCCATTGCGGTCTATGGAAGCCGGGTCAGCCTTGCTGAAATAATCTGTAATCATTTTTGCCTGTAAAAGGCCACCCTTGACGGCATCGTTTCCGACAAAAAAAGTCTTGTCATTCCGGTTCATAAGTTCCATGTCGATTTTGCCGGTTTGAGGATCGGTGGGGCTTACGCAGAAAAATATAAAAGGTTTGTCTTTGTTGGCGGTTTTAACTGCTGCAGATTTATTGCAGGCTGAAAAAAATGCGCTGAAAACTGTGATTAAAAAAAATGTAAAAATAATTCGTTTCATGCTCTAATTATAGAAGAAAAATGACCATAATACAAGTGATATAAATGTGGCGGAATTCCTCATTCCCTGCTTTCTTTGCCTTGACCAAAATCACCCAATGGTTTATGATGTTTTTCTAGTCTACACTAGTAGTATTATGCAAATTTTAGGGCTTAAAAAAGTCCTATGGAGGAATATCGTGGTCAAAATCAGACTCAAGAAGTTCGGTACCAAGAAGCGTCCCTTCTATCGTATCGTTGTTCAGGATGTCCGCAAGCCGCGCGATGGCACGACTATCGAAGAAATCGGTACATACGCACCTATTTCTGAGGAAGGACAGCAGGTTTCTTTTAACGAGGAACGTGCAAAGTATTGGATTGGTGTTGGCGCTCAGCCGACGGAGACCGTCAAGAAGCTTTTTGGCAAGAAAGGCATTACCAAATAAGTTACAGGGAGTAGCGGGGAATGGAAAAAGACCTGATTGAATACATTGCAAAATCATTGGTCGATGATCCCAGTGCAGTCTCGGTAAACGAAACCGAAGGGGAGCGCGGTCCGGTTCTGGAATTGCGTGTTGCCCAGGGTGATATTGGTAAGGTTATCGGCAAATACGGCCGTATTGCAAAAGCGTTGCGTACCGTTCTGGCCGCTTCGGCAAACAGAGAAGGAAGGCATTACAGCCTTGACATTCTTGACTAAGCGGGATTCAGTTATTTGATGAACGAACGGTTTGTGGTTGGCATTATCCGGGGCTCCCACGGGGTGACGGGTAATTTTAAAGTTGAAAGCACTTCCGGTGAATATGAGCATTTTGCTGATATGGAAGAAGTGACTTTGAGGAATGGCAAAACTGGTTCTGAAAAACTCTACAAGGTAGAGGGTGTGGAACTGAGCGGTCAGACCTTGCTGATGAAACTTGCAGGAATTGACTCCCCCGAAGAAGTCAAAAAAATCAACGGGTGTGAGATAGTGGTTCCCCGCGAGTACGCGTGCCCTCTTGATAAAAGTGAATGGTACGTGGAAGATCTGAAACAATGTGCTCTTGTCTATCCAAAGGATGGGTGGAGCAAAGACGGGTTGGAAGCAAAGACTTCTCCTGCTGATTTTGTTACAGTGGGAACAGTCACAGACGTATTGGAAGGCGGTACAGGAAATCTCCTTGAGATTAAACTTGCCGAGGACTGTAATCTGCTTGCAGACGACGTAAAATACACCGCGAACGGAAAGACTCGCACTGTTTTGGTGCCGTTTAAGAATGAGTTCATCGGTGAGATTGACGTGCAGGGTAAACGGATTCAGTTGATGCACCTCTGGATTCTGGAGTAAGTCCATGAAATTTACCGTGCTGACCTTATTTCCCGAAATTCCGCGCGCTTTCTTTGAAGCCTCAATCATGGCGAAAGCGGTTGAACGGGGAATTATTGCCTACGATTTAGTGAATATCAGGGATTTTGCCTTTGATAAGCACAAGACATGTGACGACAAGCCGTATGGCGGCGGGGCTGGACAGTTATTGTTGCCTGAGCCGCTCGGACGCGCGCTTGACAGTGTAAAGGCCTACAAGAAACACGTGATTTATGTCACGCCATCTGGTAAACCTTTTACTCAGAAAAAAGCGCAGGAATTGAGTCAGAAAGACGAAATTGTTCTGGTCTGCGGAAGATACGAAGGTATTGACCAGCGGATTATTGACGAATACGTAGACGACGAAATCTCCATTGGGGATTACGTTATGTCAAGCGGAGAAGTGGCGGCAACGGTCATCATCGATGCAGTGTATCGGCTGGTGGACGATGTAATCACTCAGGAGTCTCTGGACGAAGAAAGCTATTCTGACGGACTTTTGGAATATCCTCAGTACACTCGTCCGGCTGTGTACAGGGGCATGGCAGTTCCCGACGTTTTGACGAACGGAAACCATGAGCATATCCGGAAGTGGCGGCTGAAAAAGCGGCTGCAGAAGACTTTGGCAAACAGACCAGATTTGATTGCCCAGGCCTGCATGCAGGGAACGCTCACTACAGAAGCCGAAAAAATGATTGAGGAACTTACGGAACAGTGCTTTGTAAAGCATATGGACCGAAAGAAACGCCGCCGTGCAAGAGCAAAAAATGCAGAGGTAGCGAAAACAGGAGAAAACGATGGACTTGATTAAGACCATAGAAGAACAGCAGAAGAAAGAGGGTTCCCTCAACTTCAGCGTTGGTGACACCGTAAAGGTTCACTTTGAAATCATCGAAGGCAAGACAAAGCGTATTCAGATTTATGAAGGCGTTGTCATCGCCATCAAGAATACAGGTGTCCGCAAGACATTCACTGTCCGCAAGATTTCTTACGGCGTTGGTGTTGAGCGTGTATTCCCCGTATTCAGCCCCCGCGTTGTTCGCGTAGAGGTTGTACGCGTTGGTAAAGTACGCCGCTCTAAACTCTACTACATCCGTGACAAGGTTGGTAAGGGTGCAAAAGTTAAGGAACTTATCGGTTCTCAGGCTACTGCTTATCTGGAACGCTCACGCGCTGCTTCTCAGGCAAAGATTGCTGCAGAACAGGCTCTCAAGGCTGAGGTAAAGGCAGAAGAAGTTGCAGAACACACAGATGCAGCTGAGTAAGCGCTTGTAAAACACGCTTATTCCGTGTAGAAAACCCCGGTGCTCTTGTGCCGGGGTATTTTTTTGTCTCTTATTTTTTTTTCATAGAAGAAAAATCACTTTTTGTGCTATACTTTATCCGATGACACCCGTTCATATCGTTCAGCAGACAGCTCAGTCTCCTCAGGGAAAGCGCCCGGGATTACAGGCGGGTTCTGTTGTGACTGCCCGGGTAGTTCAGGCCCTTGGCGGGGGAAAGTATGCCGTTTCCCTTGGCGGGCAGATGATTTCAGTCCGTTCAGCCCTGCCCATGCAGCCGGGAAAGACTTTTAGTGCAAAAATCGGCCTGAGCGGTAATCAGGTTGTGCTCTCCCTGGTGGGAAATGAAAAAGCTTCTCCCCTTGTAACGCAGTTTACATCCGCTTCCCTTGAGCAGGGAATAAATCCTCAACTTTCTCAACTGCTTGCATCTCTGGGACTGCCGCCTACGGAAGATGCTTTTCACCTTCTGCAGTTTGCCCGGGCAATGGAAATGAAACTGGAAGCCCGTCAGCTGCGAAAAGCACTGACAAGGGTAGAAGAAAATGAAAATGGCGGGGAAGATGTGCAGACTGCATTGGTTATGGATGAAAAGGGCATGGGCTCTGATGCAGTGCAGTCTGTAAGGAATGGCATGGGCGGCGGTCAGAAAAATAGTGACGAAGAAAAGAAAAATAAGGAAAATGATGAACATGACGGGGAAGACCTGCAAAAATCAAAGGATGCGGTACAGGCAGATGTAAATGAATCTGAGCTGGTGAGGGAGTATTTTTCTTCGGTGAATGAAGCGGCCGGAAAAAATGAAATCGGAGCCCTGTCTTTCTTTAATTCCCTTCATGGCGGAGAAAAGGCTTCGGACGCTTCCCGCTGGATTATGCTTCCTTTTGAGTGGACTTTGGGCTATCAGGGAATTATCAGGATTCTTACGGAAAAAGGACAGAAAAAAATCCGTGAAATCATAATAAATGCAAAAAATCTACACACAAGCTGGAATTTTGTGGTATACTGTAAGCAGGGAAACATTGATACCGTGCGCTTTTCGCGCTTTCCGCTGTCTGGAGACGGTGAAGAACTTGCCCGGGAACTGCAGAAAATGCTTCTTCCTGTATTCAGCAGGCTCAGGTCTGTGGAGTATGTGGCGGAGCTTGAGGGCTGGTGCAAGCAGGATTTTCCTGTGGAAAGAGTCGGAGGGCTGGTCTGATGAAAAAGGCTGTAGCGCTCAAGTATCCAAAAGAGGCGGACGCTCCCTATATCAGTGCGATTGCAAAAGGTGCGCTTGCAGACAGGCTTTTGGAAATTGCGCGGGAGCATAATGTGCCGCTGGTTCAGGATGAAGCGCTTGCGAATGTGCTTGCCGTGCAGCAGATTGGCGATGTTATTCCCGAAGAAACCTATGAAGTGCTTGCAAAGATATTTGCTTTTATTGCAAGGATTGATTCTGAGGAGCAGAGGTACAGACTGCAATGAATTTTAAGAAAATCAGTTGTGACGACATTGCTATAGGCGTACGCTTTTCTGCTCCGGTCTTCTTTGATGACGGTGAAAATATGTTTCTGGCAGAAGGAAAGTCAGCTAAGGCTTATCACCTTGCTACAATCAAACGCTGGAAAGTACCTTATCTTCTGAGTTACGGACATATCATTCATGATTTTGATGCTAATGGCGTGAACAAAGTTGAAGATGAGGATGTAGAAGAACTGGAAGGCCTTGAAGAACTGGATTCAGTTGACTGATACTTCAACAAAGCAGATTGGAGATGAAGGAGAAGAAAAAGCCTGTCTCTGGCTGCAAAAACAGGGTTATGAAATTGTCGCGCGGAATTGGAGAACGAGGCGCGGTGAGATAGATATAATTGCGGAAAAAGGAAATCTGCTTGTCTTTGGTGAGGTAAAAACACTTCCCAGTGGTGATGCAGATACGCTTTCCCACGAGCTTGATGAAAGAAAACAGAAGAGAATTGTAGAAACTGCTAAATTGTTTCTGTTAAATCATCGAAAATATAGTAACGTTGCAATCAGGTTTGATGTTTTAGTGGTGAATATGCCTGGTTTTAGTGACGTGTACCATATTGAAGATGCCTTTTCGGAGCTTGTATGATTGCGAATGTTGACGTTGCTACAACAACCTTTTCTCCCCGCGTAATGGAATTGCGCCAGAAAATTCACGACGAAGAGTGGGTGGATTTTGCCGTGCAGCGTATTGCGCAGGTGTTGAGCCGCCGGCTTGTTGATGGAGACGAGCAGGTTTTGACACGCAAAACATTAGAACTGGTGGAAACAGTATAGTTTGGTTTTTCCCGCCGGTTTTTTGGAGTGCATATGAGCCGAAATGACCGTCGTCACGGACGTAATAACAATTGGAACAACAATCAGAAGAAGAATAATCAGAAAGATACTGCAAATCAGAAACAGAAAGAACAAAAACACTATCCGGTACATAAGATTTCTCCTCAGGAAATCGCTGAAAAAGAAAATGCAATCCGTGAATTCAAGACCCGTTCATCTGTCTGTGAAATTTGTAACCAGCCCATTCAGGAAATGGCTTCTGCCATGGCGAACAGGGGTAGCGGAAATCCGGTCCATTTTGACTGCATCATAAAACAGTTGTCTGAAAACGAACAGTTAAGCGAAAAAGACCGTATGACCTACATAGGAAACGGTAAATTTGCCGTTCTGCATTTTGAAAATCCCCACGATATGCGCCATTTTTCCATCGTTAAGGAAATCGAATGGGAACGTACCGAAGGAACCCGTTCTGCCTGGCGCGAAGAAATGGCCGGACTGTATAGTCAGATAAAATAATATTTATTTTTAGTCTCGCCGGTTTGATTTTGACTCTCTCAGACGCTCATTTAAACGAACGTTTTTTGTGACAAGGGTCTTGCTTTATTCCCAAAATTTGAAAAATGTGCTATAATAAAATAAAGACTTAACAGGAGGACTTGTATGCGAACAATAACAAAAGAATATTTATCTGAGCAAAAAAAAGAATCAAATCCTCTTTCATATATACTGAACACACCAAAACCTGATTTTACCCAAATGCACAAAGAGAATTTGGAGTTTGAAGAATCAATGCAGAAAGCACAGGCAGAAGATCGAAAGAAGATTCTGGAGGTTCTGCAAAAATGATTGTCGAGTTTTCTGTTTACGATACAAATTCTTACACAGTAGAACATCTTTTGGATTCAAAAGAAAACACAGAACTCGTTGAACAATTTGAAGTAGGAAAAAACGCAAAAGGGCTTGAGAATTATTTAAAATATGTTTCATCCGATGATGAAGAAAACAACTTTAGTCGCACATATTTAGTAAAAGACAAGATTACAAAAGAAATTGCAAGTTATTTTTCTATTCGCACAGGTTTGATAACAATGCAGGTTCAAGACGAAAAATTTGATTCAATTCCCGCCATAGAGCTTTCAAATTTTGCAGTCAATCAAAATTACAGAAAAAATCATCCCGATGTAAGCAAATTGGGTACATATACTTTTGAATACTTTGTGCTTCCCATTTCTCGTTGCCTGGCTAAATACATTGGAATTCATGCACTTTATATTTATGCACTTCCAAATGACCGGTTGATTGAGCACTACTCAAAAATGGGGTTTTCACGTCTTCCACCAGAACAAGAACAGTTCGTGCAATTTCATGTAAAACCAAAATATGACGACGGTTGTATTTTTATGTATCAGATTTTGTAGGCTCAACAGATTATGCGACAAGATGACAGCACAAAAAACGTTAAAAAAAGCTGCGAGAAAAATTAAAAGCACTTGGTGAAGTAGAATCATATTGAACCTCTCCAGACTCGCGCAAGGGATTGTAGCACCGGCGCAAGCCGTTCGTGCGAGTTTGCAGGGCAAACTCGTGAAGCAACCGTAAGGTTGCGACGAATGGAGCGCGGTTAGCGCGGAAGTGCGGAAAGCCCGACCCGACTTCAGGCGGGATGCGCCCGTAAAAATTTCAAGGTAAAAATCACCATTGTCATTCTGGGTATAATTCATTACAATAGAAAAAAGTTATTATTTTTTGTGAGGAAGTATGCTTACACTTAAATTTGGCGGCACTTCAATGGGAGATGCCCGCAGAATTCTTGATTCCGTAGAAATTATGATTAACCGTGCAAAGACTGACCGCGTGAGTGTGATTGTGTCTGCTGTGGCAGGCGTGTCAAATGCTCTTCAGGCGGCGATTGACGGTTGTGTTGCGGGAACAGGAAAGCCTGCAGACTATGTGGAAGCAATCCGTAAGACTCACGAAGAAATCTGTGATGAACTGCATGCAAATGTAAAGGATTTTATTGCTGCAGACGTGCTCAAAAAAATCGAATCTAATTTTGAAGAACTTGAAAAACTGCTGAACGGTGTGGCAACTTTTGGTGAGTGTCCTGTTTCCATTCATTGCCGCATTATGGGTATGGGTGAACTCTGCTGTGTTCCTATCGTAAATGCTGTTCTTATTGCAAAAAAACAGCGGGTACTCCTTTTGGACAGCCGCAAATTCATTTATACCACTGGCGACCAGAAAGAAGGGGAACCGGATTATACACGCACAAGCGAGGCTCTAGGTCCATATCGCGATGGTGCAGAAAGCAATCAGCCGCAGATTCTTCTCTTCCCCGGTTTTGTCTGCTCATGGCGGGCTCATACGGAAGACAAGGATGTTATGGGACTTTTGGGTCGCAATGGTTCTGATTTTAGTGCGGCTATCATTGGCGCAGGTCTTGGTGCAAAAAAGGTTGAATTCTGGACGGATGTAGACGGAATTTACACTGCAGATCCCCGCATTGTTCCTGATGCAATTCTGGTTCAGGACATGACGTATGAAGAAGCGATGGAACTTTCATTCTTCGGAAGCAAGGTTCTGCATCCTAAGACACTGGCTCCTCTTGCTGCCAAAGGAATTGAAGCCTGGAGTCTGAACAGCCATAATCCTTCTGCACGCGGTACAAGAATCGGAAAAGGTCCGTATGTAGATAATGAAAAGACTCCCAATGCAGTCCGCGGTATTTCCAGCCTCAAGAATGTTGCGATGGTAAGCGTAAGCGGAAGCGGCATGAAGGGACGGACGGGAACGGCAAGCCGGATTTTTGCTGCCGTAAGCCGCGCAGGTGTTTCCCTCCTGCTTATTACCCAGTCTTCTTCTGAATACACGATTACTTTCTGTGTGCGTGCAAGCCAGGCTGTGCTGGTAAAGGATGTCCTTTCTGCAGAATTTGACCTTGAAATCCGTGACGGTGTAATCAATCCCATAGAAGTAAAAGAAAATTGTGCCATTGTTTCCATTGTCGGTGACGGCATGAAGAAAAATCGTGGTGTTGCAGGCAAATTCTTTGACGCCCTTGCAAGCCGTGACATCAACATTCTGGCTATTGCCCAGGGCTCCAGCGAACGCTCAATTTCTGCTGTCGTGAGGGGAGAGTGGGGTGACCTTGCTGTTAAGGCCGCTCATATCTTCTTCTTCAATACTGCCCAGCCGGTTGAAGTTTTTGCCTTTGGTGCCGGAACTATTGGCGGCGCACTGCTTGACCAGATTCGTGACCAGCAGCAGAAACTCCGCGCACAGAATGTGGATGTAAAGGTACTGGCAATTTCTACGCTGGACGGCATGCTGCTGGACGGAAACGGTCTTGACCTTTCTAACTGGCGTGAAGATTCAAAGAAGGCAACGAAGAAAGCAAATGTGGACGAAATCCTGCAGTTTGTAAAAGAAAATAAACCTTTAAATCCGATTTTTGTTGACTGTACGGCAAGCTATGACCTTCCCGAGCGCTATCTGGATATCCTTGCTGCCGGTATGCACATTGCAACACCTAACAAGCGTGCAAACTCCATGAGCATGGAATTCTATCACAAGCTTCGCCAGGTGGCTAACAAGGCAAACCGCCGCTTCCTCTACGAAACAAATGTTGGTGCCGGACTTCCTATTATTGATACGCTGCAGAATCTCTTTAAGAGCGGCGACACTCTGACTGGCTTTAACGGCATTATGTCTGGTTCCCTTTCCTACATCTTTGGAAAACTGGACGAAGGCAAAAAGTTCAGTGAGGCTGTTCTTGAGGCAAAAGAACTGCGCTATACAGAGCCGGACCCCCGTGATGATCTGAAGGGAACTGATGTTGCCCGCAAGGCTCTGATTATTGCCCGTGAAGCCGGTATGAACATTGAGCTCTCTGACATCAAGATGAACTCAATCTTCCCGGAAGGCTTTGATATTGAAGGTACAACGGAAGAATTCCTTAAGCGTCTTCCCCAGGTGGACGACTACTTTGACAAAAAGATGGCTGAACTCAAAAAGCAGGGTAAGGTACTCCGCATGGGTGCATCCATCCGTGACGGCAAGGTGAGCGTTGGTATGCTGGAAGTTGGCGCAGATGATCCTCTTTACGGCGTCCGTGGCGGCGAAAATGCCTTTGTCTTTGAAACTGCCCGCTATACACCGATTCCGCTGACAGTCCGTGGTTACGGTGCGGGTGCCGGAGTTACTGCAGCCGGTGTCTTTGGTGACATTCTGCGTACGGTGAGCTTTAATCCGGAGCGTTAGTTCCTGACAGGGCGCATGGTCGTTCATTATATAACGGCAGAAGATACAGCCTCTCTTCCGGAAGATTTTTTTAAGACATACTTTCCCCGCCGCTATGCAGAATCAAAGAAATTCCTGCATGCCCGGGATTCCCTTTTGAGCCTGGGAGCGGTATATCTGCTTTATACTGTCCTAGGGCTTAGGGAAGATGATATCACACTTTCTGACTGGGGAAAGCCCCTTGTAAAAGACCCTGCATCCAGCCTTCATTTTAATCTTTCTCACAGCGGAAATCTTGTTGTCCTTGCTTCTGATAAGGATGATGTGGGCATTGATATTGAGCGCATTGACCCTGAAAATCTTTCTGTGGCTGATTCAGTCTTTTTGCCGGAAGAAGAAGTCTGGATGAAAGAAAAGCCTCTGGAGCGCTTTCATATTCTCTGGACACTCAAGGAAAGTGTGATGAAGGCGACGGGTCTTGGTTTTGAACTTGAGCCTTCATCATTCACTGTGTTTCCAGACGCACCCGGCTCCAGTCACATCTACAATGGAAAAGAGTGGTTTTCCCGCTGGATGCTTTTTGACGGCTATGCTCTTTCCCTTACGGCCCGCCATGATTTTGAAATACAAGTGCAAAGGCTTAGCCTGCCTGAAAGTGAAAACTGAGGATAACTCAAGTCCTGCTATAGAAATAAGTCCGGAAATCTGCTATACTCTTCGCCATGATTATCGTACTTAAAAACGACATTACAGAAAGCGAAAAAGATACCATAAAAAGCGTCCTTACTAAAAATAAGTTCAAGCTGAATGAAGTTAAGGGCGAAGAAAGCACTATTTTAGCGGCGGTTGGAAAACTTGCCATGGATATCCGCGAGGTAGAAGTCCTTCCGGGTGTAGCAAACGTTATTCCAATTTCCAAGCCCTACAAGATGGCAAGCCGCGAGTTTAAGCCGGAAAATACAATTGTTGAAGTGCCCAATAACTGGGGGCAGATTATCCGTGTAGGCGGCAGCCGTGTTGTTTCGATTGCCGGTCCCTGTGCGGTAGAAAGCCGTCAGCAGATGATGGATGCAGCGGCGGCGGTTGCAAAGAGCGGGGCAGTCATGCTTCGTGGTGGCGCATATAAACCCCGTACTTCTCCCTATTCATTTCAGGGGCTTGGAGAAGAAGGACTTAAATACTTAAAGGAAGCAGGCGAACGCTATGGTCTTCCCGTTGTGACTGAAATTGTTGCGGCAGAAAACATTCCTGTGATGCAGGATTATGTGGATGTTTATCAGGTTGGCGCCCGCAATATGCAGAACTTTGAGCTGCTCAAAAAACTGGGTGCTCTGGGTAAGCCTGTTATTTTAAAGCGCGGTCTTTCTGCTACGATTGAAGAACTCCTGATGGCGGCAGAATATCTTTTGTCTTCAGGTACAGACAAAGTGATTTTGTGTGAACGCGGAATCCGAACCTATGAAAAGGCAACCCGCAATACGCTGGACCTGAGTGCCATTCCTATTCTGCGGAGTATGACACACCTTCCCATTATCGTAGACCCCAGCCATGCAGTCGGCATTCGTGATAAAATTCCGCCTATGGGACTGGCTGCCATTG
>DFDV01000086.1 GCA_002369025.1 Treponema sp. UBA3819
TTTTTCAAAGAAAAAACGCAAATTTTCTCAATTTTTTTCGCATTATTTTTTTTAAAATTTAGCCTTTTATATTTTGGTGAGCGTATAAATACATGAAAGGAAATCTGGATGAGTTCCCGTCTTAGATAAAAAGAATCTACAGGAGGCGATCAAAATGACAGAGAAAGATATAAAAGTCCTGCTTGATTTTCAGCATTTTGATGAAAACGACTCGCTTTCAAAATTGATAAAGGCAGCGCATGAAAATGACAGTGAAAAAGAAGATACGCGTTTTGCCGTTATGACTGATGATGAAGTTGAAATGCTGGCTGCGGCAGGTGTTGACAGCGGAAGACAGCAAAACAAAGATCGCCGTTCGTTCATCAAGTCATTAGGCGGCCTGCTGGTTTTTCTGATGGTCTGCACGGTATGCGCCTGTAAGACAGACTCAGAGACAAAATACATAGATCAGACGGAAATTAAGACGACAACTTATACGCCCGCTGATGCTACAGAACTTGCCTACTACACGCAGCGCTACTACATCGACGAAAACGGAGACAAGTATCTGCAAGAACGCAGCGAAGACTATGTATATTCCAGCAGTGAAAGAAAGACCGTTAAGGCGGGAACAAAAATTGCCGGTTTGGGCAAGGACATTGAAGGTTTTGAGCAGTATGGATTTACCCAAAGCGGAAAAACGCTGAATCTTTATTACAGGGCAAAAACCATTACCTACCGGTTTTTCATTTCTGAAACGGATACAAAACCGGTAATAACACTGGTAGGCAAGGCAGGGCTACCTCTAACAGCCCCGCCTACAAAATCCTACACCACCAGCGGGAAGATAGCCCGCTGGAGGGCAAAGGATGATTTTTCGCCACTAGGGAAAACCTACGGCAAGGTAAACAAAGATTACTACGCAGCCTGGTTCACCCCCTTGGGCACAAAGGAAAGGCCCGATGCGGTGGGCGATATTGTTTTTACGGACGGTACTGCCGTTTATTATGCTGATGTAACAAGCCTGAACGAAGAACAGAAAAAGCATGCAATCGCCGTCATCGTAAGCACTACATACAACCGCACTACAGGAAATGGCACAGGCTTCAACGAAGGCAAGCTGATTATTGGTTTAGGAACTCTCCAGGTAGAAACATATTGGTATGGCTGGGTTGAAAGTAATCTCTTTAAAACCTCTACATCTACCAATGACGGGCGCCTTAACCATGCCATCATAAAGGCTTCCGGGGATTCTTTCAATCTTTTTTCCTGGGTCGACGACTATGCAACAAACTTTTACACTGCAACTGGAATATACCTGACCGGAGAATTTGAAACGGGCTGGTTCATTCCTTCCTATTCCGAATGGTTGCAGGCGAGAATTTCACTTACACCCGTAAAAAAAGCCTTTGATCTTATAGGAAACGGCATTAATGTGGAGGATGATGATTTTTACACCAGCACCAACACCATGGGTATCCTTAATGACAAAGTCAGCTGGTATGTAAGATCCTCTAAAAACAATCTGTTAAATCAGAGTGATGACCCCAAACATAAGGCACTTGCAATGAGGGAATTCAAATGAAATGCATTTATTTTAAGCAGAAAATCTCTACGCTCCTTGGGGTGGGCTGTCTGCTGATGGCACTTCCCTTTTTTACCTTATCATGTTCAAGCGGCGAAGACGCATTCAGCGGAAAAAAATCAGAATCTCCTACCGTAAAGAACGGCTCCACCTATACCTTCTACTATTCTCATGCAAGTACCACTCCCCTCTATGTGCTTACGGGAAAAGACGGAGACACAGTACCCTTTATTCCGGTACCCAAAAGGACTTTCTATAAATTTTCTTCCTGGCAGACTGATGAGCATACAAGTCTTCCCTCCAAATTCGGAACGATAGACCTGTCTTTCTATGCCCAGTGGGATTCCAGCACCCAGATTGGAACAAAAATTCGTCCTTCCGTAGTTGGCGACATTGTTTTTACCGACGGAAGTGCAACACCTTTTACAGAAGTCATCACAACTCCTCTTACTGACGAGCAGAAGAAAAATGTTGCGGCAATCATCTTTACCACAACATACAATCAGGAAAACGGCGACAACAAAAGCGGCAAGACCATGCTTGGAATCGGTGTAGTAGGAAAGCATACCAAATGGTGTGAAGGAACTATCAAAGTAAACGACACCAATGTCCTTCTTTCAATTTACACCGGTTACGACATTCAGTCTGTCTTTTCTTCCAGCCAGCCGGCACAAAACCTTTCTTTAAGTCCTTATGACGGAAGCAAAAACCTGCCCAAAACAGACCATTTTCTTGCCTATGCCTGTAAGTACGCACCTTCCTTTTACTTCGCCTATACCTACAGCACAAAGACTGTCGAAATGAGGGAGGAATACAGGGACGGCTGGTATCTTCCCACTCTTTTTGAAATGCGGGCTATTATGAACGATCAGGGCTTGAGGAGTACGATAAAAAACATCTTTACTCTGGTAGGCAAAAATTTCGACGCAAACTCAAATACAACCGGTAAGGCACAAAGTACCCTTTTGCTTACCAGTTACTGTGACAGTTCTGATCCGGAAGAAATTGAGCCGGGTGATTACGGCGGAGAGTACAGTGAGAAAGGAATGTGGGTTTCCCTCCGTATGTTTGACATTACGGCACAGGAACAAAAAATGAGGGACAAAACACCCCATGTAAACCCAAAAGACAGCTACAAGAAAGCCGCAGCCTACCACAAAGTCTTTGCCTATGACTTTGAGGGAAAGGAGAATCTTGTAAAAAAGAATACCAAAGGTTTTGATAAAGATAAAAAAACTGATGACGATGATGATGCAGTATACCAGTGCTACGCTTATCCAATCAGGGAATTCAAATAGGAGACGGCAAACATGAAAAAAATCTTTTTCATTTCATTTCTTCTTTTCTCTTTTCTCTCCTGTACCCATGATGTGAATTATGTCATCACGAAAAAAGATGCCGATTATGCAGACTTATATACCAACAGGGATGCATACAGCATTTACTACTACAAGCAGCCCGTCACAGGCGAAACAGATATTTCCGCCTGGATCAGGGATACAGAAAGCGATGTTACAAGCACCTATGTACCCGCTGGTTCTTCTGTCTCTTCACTGAACAACAAAGCCTACGAGGGATTTATCTTTGCGGGCATCGTAGAAAACAACATGACCATAAATGTCTACTACAAGCGCTGCACCATCTCCTACGAATTCTACGAAACATACGGCGACACTGTTCCCGTTTACAAAGTTCAGGGACTCTATGGAATGCACGCCATAAAACCCCTCATTCAGGACAGGGATGAATCCTATTTCAATGCATGGGTCACAAAAAACCAGGAACCCTATACGACTGAATTTACCATAAATGCAGACAGCAATACCCTTAATAATGTTTCCACCACAAAATGGTATGCTACATGGACGGAAAAAAACTCTGTTCTGGGGCTTGGCATGAACCTTACAGAGCCTGGTGACATTTTACTTCGTGACGGCAGCGTCATTCCGGCCGGAAGATACGACATTATGAGTACGGAACAGAAAAATGCAGTTGTGGGTATACTTATAACAAACTCTTACGAACCGGAAAATGGAAGAAACACCGAAGGTACCGTACGCCTTATTGCAGGCTTAAAACCGGGAAGCGGAACCTGGATTGACGGCAGCTGGAAAGACAGCAAGGGAACTAATTATTATAAAACAGAAGAATTCCAGACTTCAGATCGGGACGGTCAGCTGGCCACAGAAACAATTCTGACCATAGACAAGGAATACCGGAAAAATTCCAACCGCGATAATGCCGTCCTCTACAGTCTTGACTACGACATTCATGCGGGTGTTTCCCTGAACTACAGAAACGAATGGTACCTTCCCTCTCTGGCAGAAGCAAAACTGATGCTGACTGATACTTTCATTTCTGCTTATACCACACTTGGTATCCTGACCGAAGGAGCAGAATTCTGGACATCCACCACAAAAGTCCCGGGCTCCCAGGTCAACACCTGCCTCTTAAAGACCGGAGACAACATCAGGGAAAAGAAAAAGTACGACGATACCTGCTACATCATCGCCTTCCGCCAGATTAATTAAATTCTCGCTTTTGTTCGTTTTTTTTTTGGATTACTCTTCTTCGTTCTTTGCGTTTTCTGAGGAGGCTAATTCATCTACTTTTGCAGCATCATCAACGTTAAAGACTGAATCTGCATCCACATAGATAAGGCTTGCGGTGTTGTATTTGTATTCAAGCAGGGTTTCCAGATAGTTTCCCAGAGTCTGATAGCGGTCTGACGTAGCCTGAACGAATTTCTGGTCCTGCTCAATAAGATTGTCTACGGTTATGAGACCCGCCGCAAAGCGTTTTTCTTCATTTTCGTACAATTCTTTTTGCAGGGCAAAGATTCCTTCAGCACCCATCAGCGAGGCCCGGTAAAGGTTCAATTTTTCTACCGCATTGCGCAGCTGCAGGAAGAGCGTATTTTTATTTTTTTCATAATCGATGCGAAGGGAATCGTATTCAGCCTGAGCTTCCTGAACCTGTCCATTTGTTTCCCTGCTGAAAGGTTTAATCGTAACGCCCAGTGAACCATTTAAATTCATGCCGCGAATATTCCAGAAGCCTGCAGACAGAACTTCATTCACATCGTCTGAATAGGTCGTTCCGTTTACGCCGATTTTAAATCCCAGGGTAGCGTCAGGCCGTCCGTTCACTTTTGCAATTTTTATCTTTTTCTGGGCACTGTTCATCTGATCCTGCAGCATGATAAAATCAGCACGGGTACGCTCTACATATTCAAGCAGGTCAAGCGTAATGTCTTCCGGAGCCGGGAAGTCTGGAATTTCATCCAATTTGATAATCGGAAACATGTCTGACGGGTTATCTATTCCCTCGGCATCCACAAGGCCAATCACGTTGGCAAGTTCCATTTTTGACTGCAGGTACTGAACCTGGGCCGACTCAATGTTGCGCTGATTGGTAATTGAACTTACCTTCATGGCAAGGATATCGTTTTTCATTCGCACGCCAGCCTTAACCAGTTTGTCTAGATTTTCATTGCGTGCGTTAATGCGTTTCTGCAGGTTTTGCAGCTGTTCCAGATTTCTGTAAGCCATGTAATAATTCCAGAAAGTGCGGGTCGTCTTAATGATTGTCTGGCTTATGGTATCCCGCAGGTTATAGGACATCTGATCAAGATAATCTTTTGCCTGGGCAATCTGCAGTGCCGTGATGGAAGAATTAAAAGACTTAAAAATAGGCAGGTTCAGTTCCAGACTTAACTCACCCAGGTTGCGTCCATGTTCATCCTTGTAGCGTTTGTAGGTATTTGAATTAAAGGTATTTCCGTAGTCATAGTCACTTCGGTTGTTGCTTCTCTGCAATGTATACGCCAGTTTTGACTTTAAACCGACAGAAAAAAGTTTTTCTATAAAAAGAGAACCGCTTACCTGTCTGGTAAGGGAATTATTTGTAAAGATACCGTAAACGGCTTCCGGTGTGGTAAAGGAATAGCCGTAGAGATAGTTGGGGTCCCTGGGGTCTACTGGATTCTGACCATAATTAAACTGGCCGCTTGCTCCTACAGAAATATCCAGAGCGCCCTTTGCCTGCAGATAGCGGGCATTTGCAATGATAAGAGCCTGCTGCTGCTTGCGGACATCGTAATTGTACTGCACTGCAAGGGAGACTGCATCATAAAGCGTAAAGACCGACTCGCCATCGTCATTTTCAATTGAAAAAGCAGAAGGAGAAAGAAAGAGGAATATTGAGAAAATAAAAACTGCTTTCTTTATTCGCAAAGTCTACTCCACATACTCATCTTCAATTTCCTTATCACCAGTTTTCAATCTATCATTATATACCTTTTCAGCCTGTTTTTCCACCGATTCCCAGGCTTTCTGTCTGGTTTGTTCAAGTTCTGCGTGGCGTTCTTTTGCCAGGTCTGCGCGGATTGCATCATAGTCAAGGACATAAATATCTTTTCCCATAACATCACCACGGGCATTGAATTTGTAGGGACCCATAACGCCGTTACAGACCATGCGGCGCAATACAGTGGCGATTTCCTTATTCTTTACGGTATGGGCTGTTTCTATGGCCGCCGCAATATTTTTAAGGGCATCGTATCCCTGCACAGACTCCTGATCAGGTTCCTTGTCATATCTGTTTACAAAGGCTTCGTGGAATTTCTGGAAAGATTCCAGTTCGGAATTCCTTTCATAACTGGAGACTGCATAAATATTTCCTATATTTTTATTGATAATCCATTCTTCCAGAGAAGGATACTCAAAGGAATCTGCTCCCACGATAGGCTTTTTTACACCGCTTTCACGGATTGTTTCAATTATTACCTGTATCTGGGGCATTGAGCCTGCCAGGAATATTGCATCATAGTCAAAGTTTGCATTCCAGAACTTCAAGGCATTTGAAAAATTGTGTTTTTCATCCAGCATGGTAAAGGAACTGCGCTCAACAACCCGTACATCTTCCGTACTGCATGAAAAGTCAAAGGCATTGGCAAGGTCTTCGCCATAGACAGTATCAACATAGTAAATGACAATCCTGTTCCATCCCTTCTGCTTGCACAAAGTTACTGCGGCTTTACCAAAGGCAGTGGAATCAGGAATATTTCTGAATACCAGAGAAAGCCCCTGCGTTGTAAGTTTGCGTACCGTAGACATTGGGGAGAACATGAGAAGTCCATAATACTGATAGACTCTGGATGCCGGGAGAGTGATGCCGGAATTGCTGTGTCCGATAACTGCAGTAATATCCGGGCGGAGGGCAATTTCATAAGCCAGCCCCAGGCCCCTCTTTTCGTCCAGATCATCATCAATTTTAATCAGTTCAATTTGTGCGCCGCTTACACCGCCCGCCGCATTTAATTCTTCCTTGGCAAGTTCAATACCTTCCCACTGCAGGGAGTCATTTTTCTTCCAGGAAGAGGCGCAGGCTATGCGGATAATATGCTGCTTTTTAAAGAGTTTTGTCGTTACCTTGTCCCGCTCCAGAGAAGGATTGTCAGCCTTGCAGGAAAGGTAGAGAGACATGACTGCAAAAAGAGCTGTTATGGCATATATGGCTTTCATCTTCTTCATAAATTCCTCCAATTTCTGCGCCTTGTCAGGGGCTGCACACCTTGCTAAACGTTCTGTCTTTTTGCCAGTTCAGCAAAATAGCCGTTCAGCTGCATCAGTTCATCATAGGTTCCTGTTTCAATTACCTTACCGTCCTTCATTACATAAATGCGGTCGGCATGAATAATCGTACTCAAACGGTGGGCAATAACGATACGGGTTACCTTCAGTTCATCAAGACTCTGACGGACAACCGCCTGTGTCACATTGTCCAGCGCACTGGTTGCTTCATCAAAAAGCAGGATATTGGGCTGACGGATAATGGCACGGGCAATGATAAGGCGCTGCAGCTGTCCGCCGGAAATTGACAGACCACCCGCCGGAATCATCGTGAACATACCCATGGGCATTTCACGGATATCCTTGTCCAGAGCCACCGCCTTTGCGGCCTTCCATGCATCCGCCTCTTTTAAGCCGGAACTGCCCACGATATTTTGCATGATTGTTCCCTGCAATACCGTGTCATTCTGCAAAACAACACCCATCTGACGGCGGATTGATCCGATTTCATAATCGTTCATATCCTGCTTGTCAAAATAGATTGCCCCGGACTCAGGTTTTTCAAATCCCAGAATCATACGAAGCAGAGTTGATTTTCCTGCACCCGATGTTCCTACAATGCCAATATATTCGCCCTGCTCAATCTTCATGTTTACATCATCAAGAATGAGGGGACCATTTTCCACATAACGGAAATTCAGATGGTTTATATCAATAGCACCCTTAAGGGTTCCGATTGCAGGCTTGGCATCATGAATTTCAGGTTCCTGGTCCAGAATAGGCCTTACACGCTTGCTCTGGGGAATCAGGTTGCGGATGGAAAGCATTGATTCCGTAAAGCCCAGTACCGCCCCCTGGAATGAACCGTAAGCAGAAAGAAAAGCCATAAAGGTACCCGTGGTAAGTCCAACAATTTTTCTTTCCTTCATTGCAACACTGAAGAAGAAATAGAAAAGAATGCTTACCAGCGTAGGATACACGGCGTTTATCGTCTGCATGACATTGTGCACTGCCTCAATATTGTAGCCAAACTTGCGCTGACGGGTATATTCGTGAGACCATTCGCTGAAAACCCGCCGTTCTGAGTTTGAGTTACGGATTTTTTCAATGCCGCTCAGGAACTGAAAGAGCATACCGGTGATTTTACCGCCGCTTTCAATAAGACATTTTTCCCAGCGATAGGTTGCAAAACAGGCAATCAGAGGAACCAGAATCGGCACCAGTAGGAAGAGGATTCCCAGTTTGGCAAAATATGCGCAGTATTTAAATTCCTGTCCCAGATAGACAAAGCTGAAAAGCAAATTCATTACGGCAGAAAGCACGATGCCGGAAATCTGCGCCTGCATGGTACTGATTGTCATGGCACGGTCAGAAAGGTCACCAGATGTGTAATCCTTAAAGAAATTTACCGGAAGCCTCAGCAGGCGGTCAATGATGGCAGTCTGAAGGACATTCTGACTTTTTGTCTGCATGCGCATATTTGCAAGAGATTTTGCCAGCGAGCCCAGCATGGAAGCCATGTTACAGACAAAGACCAGCACACAAATCTGCACAGCCATATTTCGTGCCGCATTCGGAATGATGTAATCGATGAAGTTTTTGGTCATCATAGGCATCAAAAGTCCAATGAGGGTACAGAGGAGACCGATGATGACAAAACGCAGGAAGTCAATTTTGATATCCGCAAAGACAAACATACACAAGTCTTTTATGCTTATCTTTTCCTTTATAAGGGTGCGGTAAAGCATAAAGGCCATGGGGTAGATACGGTTTGCATTTTCCGCCGTAACAGGAGTGGCCGAATTGTCTGAAGGATCATACATCATGTAGGTACCGGACTTCTTGATGAGGGCAATTGGCCTGAAATCCTGGCTGAGTTCCGTATCGTTGGCAACATCTACCGTTCCTTCGTTTTTGAGGAAGCCGATAAGATGACCGTTGTCGTCCTTGTACCATCTTTCACGCAAAAGGACTTCACGGATACGCACTGTATTGTCTTTTGCAATAGCCTGAATTCCTGCCTTATCCGGCGTATAGGGCTTTTCGCTGGGACTTATGTTTATGCGGGTTCTTTCTGCAACCAGGCGGAATACTTTCTGAATGTTTGACTCGTCGCCAGAAAAGATATCTGCATAGGTTTTCTTGCGGTTCACAACCGTTGAAATGTTGCGCAGTGTTTCCCGATAGGCCTTATCCGAAAGATGCTGGTAGGCAACACTGGCAGAAGTTTCAAGTTCCTTTTCCTTAGTCCACATTTCCAGAGACTTCTGGGAAAGTGTTTTTATAATCTCATCATAGTTTTCCAGTGAAAGTTCAAAATCATCATCAAGAGAAAAAAGCCGCTTGAACGTTGTATATGAAGTTTTTACTTCCTTTGCGCAGGAAGCAAAAGCCTCTTCAACCGGGATTGCCTCCACCTGAGTTTCAGTCGTTCCCGCAAGGATGATGGCAAAATTACCTTCCACAGAAAAGTTAAAGGAAATCTCCCCTTCTCCATAGTCTGCAAGGGGATGGCGGGCACCGTAAGAGCCGTCGTCCAGTTTTTCTACAATAAAGAGATAGGCATGGCTCCTTACAACCTTGTAGACAATTTTTGAACCATCAAGGACGAGGAAATTGCTGTTGGTAATGTTCAGTATTTTTGATTCCATTCTTCCTCCTCCTACATCGTTTTGATGAGTTCCTTATACAGACCTTCCTGGGCGATAAGTTCCTCATGAGTGCCGCGTTGCACTACTTTTCCCGTATCAAGTACAATTATTTCGTCACAGTCCCGGATGGTACTCAGGCGGTGGGCTATGATGATACTGGTACAGCCTCTGCGGCGGAGATTTTTGTCTACAGTTGCTTCCGTTACCGCATCAAGGGCACTGGTAGCCTCATCCATGATAAGGATTCGCGGATTAGTGGCAAGGGCACGGGCAATTTCAAGACGCTGTCTCTGTCCGCCGCTGAAATTCTTTCCGCCTTCTATGATTTTTGCATAGTAACCTTCCGGGCGGGAAATAATGACATCATGAATACAGGCATCCTTTGCCGCCTGCACATACTGATCAATGGGAATTGTTGCATTCCACATGGTAATGTTATCTTTTATAGAACCGTCAAAAATTGAGATGGACTGGTCCACTACGGAAACAGAAGCAGAAAAGACCTTGCGGTCAATCTCAGAGACAGGCTTTCCGTCAAAAAGAATCTCACCGTCCCACTGGGCGTAAAGACAGCTGAGCAGTTTTCCGATGGTAGATTTTCCAGAACCAGAACCGCCGACAAGGGCAATGCGCTTACCCGGAGTAAGTTCCAGATTAAAATCATCCAGCAGCGGAGGTGCAAGTTTGCTGTAGCCAAAGACAACATGACGCATGGAAATAGACCCCTGCAGACGGTCATAGGGAAGATAATTATCACCTTCTACTTCAGGAGAGGGCTTGAATACCGGGGGAGCCGGATAGTCCATAACATCGTCTACGCGCTGCATGTCCGCGTCAATACCCATCAGGGTTTTTCCCAGACCGATAAAGGTGCTCACCGGTCCCATAAAACTGGAAAGCAGAGACTGATAGGCAATAAGCATACCGATAGTCATAAAGCCGTCCATAACACGGAAAGCACCAATAGTAAGAACAAGAATATTCAGTACGGAAGAAATGACACTGGGCGCAATAGAGTTACCCAGGTTTACCATGGCAAGATTCTGGCTTTCCAGAACAACTTTTGCCTGCTGTCCAGACCACTGCTGAAAGAAGTCATTTTCCGAGCCGGACGCCTTAAGGGATTCAATCATTTCTATACCGGAAATAGTCGTACCGCTGAGTTTACCGCTTTCCATCTCAATCTTAAAGGACTTACTTTTGATTTTTGCGGCAGAAAGAAGGAATACCACCGCCATAAGCGAGACCAAAATAATACTGATAATGGTCAGGGGAACATCGTACAAAAAGAGCAGAATTCCAAAGAAGATGCCGGTAACACCGTTAATCACTACGGAAATAAGCTGCTCACAGATAACATTTGCAATAGAAGTGTTTGCTTCAATACGATTGCAGAGCTCACCAGGCATACGCTGGATAAAGAACTGAACCGGAAGACTGAAAAGATGCTGGACAAATTCCGAGGAACTTTTTAGCGAAATTCGTTCCTGAAAACGAAGCAGACAGGTTTGCTGTACCCAGGTCAGAACCCCGTTTATCACCAGGGACACAGCCATGACGGCAAGCAGAGGTTTAAGCTGCTTCATTGAGCCTGCAACAAGAATGTCATCAATGAAGAAGCGGCTGAAACTCGGATACAGGAAGCCCATCACGAACATGATAAAAGCAATGAGCATCATAAAGAGGAGGACAGAAATTCTTCCTGCAAGACGCCGCTTGATTTTTGGCCAGATTGCAGGTTTTGAGCCACCCTTATTAAATTCCTCGCCGGGCTTAAACATAAGGACGACACCAGTAAAGGAATCGTCAAATTCGTCAAAATCAACATAACGGCGGCCGGATGCGGGGTCATCAATATAGGCCCGTCCGTGCTTAAAACCTTCCAGTACAATAAAGTGGTTGAAATTCCAGAATACAACGGCCGGGTAGCTGCACTTCTTTAAGCCGCCCAGCTCAACTTTGATACCCTTTGCTTCCAGACCATATTTTCGGGCGGCTTTGAGCATGTTGCTGGCTTTTGTACCGTCACGGGAAACACCACAATCAAGACGAAGCTGTTCCAGAGGCACAAATTTACCATAGTAACTCAGAATCATGGAAAGAGCCGCCGCACCGCATTCCAATGCTTCCATCTGCAGTGTCGGACGAGTCTTTTTTACGCCGATGTGGTCGAGTCCATATTTTGTTGTCTTCAGAGGTTTGAACAGTCCCATTAAATACTCACCTGCTGCAATGTACTATTGAACTGGAGGCTGCTGAAGCGGAGCCTGCTGCTGAGCCTCATAGGTATCATCACTTCCAATTCCCAGAATCTTTTTCTTAAACATAGGAATGACCAGTTCTATAGGACGCTTTTCTTCAACCGTGACCGTGCTGGAACAGAGAATGCCGGAAGACATTTTTTCATCCGGTCCCTTTGATGATGACCATTTGTAGCCGGAAACAGTATTGGGATCAGGAATAATGCTTGCCCGGACTTCAATAGGATTCTGAATCTGAGTAAAAGTACGCGTCAGCATGGAATTTTTAAGTACCGTATTCATGTAGGCTTCGGTAACAGGATATTCAGAAACCTCCGTAACGATGCCCTGAATATAGCCGTATTCTTCCCGCTTTACGGTAGAAGGAATAACTCCGATTTTCATTCCCTGCTTGATTTTCTTTCCCTCGTTTGCCGCAATAAAAAGAATTGCCTCCGTAGGAGATGTACCGTCTTTTCCAATCAGGGCAATAGTTGTACCGGGATTAACATAGTCATTTTTTTCTACGGACATTTCAAGCACGATGCCGGTGGTGGGAGAAACAATTCTTGTGGATTTCTGATAATTTTCATTCAGTACGGCCAGTTCATGCCGCTTTTCATTTACCTGGCGGTCAATATCAAGAGAGTTCTGCTTTGATGAAACATATTCGTTTTCAGTAATCAGGCCCTGCTCAAAAAGTTCACGCATGCGCCGTTCTTTGGAAACACCGTTTTTTGTATTCTGATTGATAAGTTCCTGAGTTTTTAAAAGATTTTCTATGGTTGTCTGAACCTGGGTAATCTGGTCCAGCATATCGGTGCGTTCAATGCGGGCTATAACTTCACCGTTCTTGATAAAATCACCCCGCTGAACAAAGACATTTTTTACAGCACCCTGATTCGTGTACTTTACGGCAACCACTTCATCAGAAGAAATCAAAACACCCATGCCGGAAACTGATTCCGGAATAGAGCCAATGATACTCCATACCAGAGCCGCAATAACGATAACCCCCATTGCAATTACCGCAATAAAGTCTGAGGGTTTTACCACTTTCATGGTTTGATCAAGCTGATCAAGTGAACTGATTTTGTCCAATGCCGATTTTCGGAATATTATCTGTCCCATACTTCTTTATACGCTCTAAAAATCAAAATGGCTAATTTTTTAGACAAAATCAGTGCTTTTTTTTCTATTTATTCTATATGCATTACTTTTCTGTAACTGTTCCATTTGCATAAATCAGATTTGCATGAAGAAGAACTGAGTTGTCAAAGGTAATTCCACACAAAGCCGCATTGTCCAGATTCAGAAGCAAATCGCTGTCACTTGCCTTGTTCATCAGGCGTACAGGAATATCTGCCGGAGATTTTCCGTTAAGGATTTCAACACAGAGTTCACCGGTTGCACGGCCTGCCTTGTAGTAGTTAAAGCCGCTTGCAATCAGAATGCCGCCTTCCTTTGCACCAGTAACATCTGCGCTGAAGATGGGCTTTTTTGCTGCCTCAAAAACCTGGACCAGAGAAGCAAGGGCACTGAAAACAGTATTGTCTGTAGTAAGGTAAATGCCGTCTACTCTGTCAACAATGGCTTCTGCCGCCGCCTTTACCTCAGAAGAATTGGTAATGGCCTGGGTAACCAGTGCGATGCCAGCCTTATCACAGCCTTCACGCACAAGGTTCAGGGAACTGATTGAGTTTGCCTCATTGCTGGTATAAATATAACCAAGCGTTTTAATTTTTGCCACCTGAACAAACTTAGCGATGTGAGTGACAGTGGGAACTGCATCGCTCATGCCGGTAATATTTCCTTCACCATGTGCCAGGCTTGTAACCAGACCTGCACCAACCGGATCCGTAACCGTGCCAAAGACTACAGGAATATCCTTAATTGTGTTTGCAAGTGCAAGGGCAACAGGAGTAGCAATACCAACTGCCAGGTCTACTCTTTCGTCCTTGTATTTATTTGCAATCTGTACGGCCGTATTTACATCTCCGTTGGCATTCTGCAAATCAAATTCTGCCTCAATGCCGGATTCCTGTATTACATCCATAATTCCGCGCTCAACATCATCAAGGGCAACATGCTGAACAATCTTTGCAATACCAATCCGCTTTTTGTTGCCATTCTTTTTTGAACATCCCAAAAGCGCGCCAACCATACAGAGGGCCACCAGTGCAAAAATTATTTTTTTCATTCCAATCTCCTATGATAATAATACCGCGTTAGCGGTCGTGCAGAAAGAATTCTGCAGAAAATAATAATCAAGGTCAAGAGGGGGCAAGTGAGAAAAAAAGCCACAGATGAACGGGGATTAACACGGATGGGACACAGATAATAAATAAAAAAACATCTGTGCCCAATCCGAGTGCATACGTCGCTTGCGCTCCGTTTGCGTAAGCGGAAGTTATTGACGTTTGTGCCAGGGGCACATATGCATCTGTGTCTATCTGTGTCAAAATCCCCGCATCTGTGTCTATCTGTGTCAAAAAAACAAGGCTCCGCAATGTTAAACTGTTTTTGCAAAAAAATGGCTTCCAGTCGCGAAAACGGCTTAGCGAAAGCGCAGGCTCGCCTGCTATACGCGGTTTGTG
>DFDV01000011.1 GCA_002369025.1 Treponema sp. UBA3819
TCACCCTTTCTCTTGAAAGCAATCTCTGAACCAAGCACCTTCGGCTGAGCATTCGGATCATCATTCAAAACGCGCAATGAGTTCGGCTGACCGTCAAAATAATTAAGTTTCGGATAGCCGTTATCGCTGTCAACAAACGCACTTGCCTGAACATTCCATGTCCATTCCGTATCACCTTTATTGTCAAACGTGTCAACAATAAAAGTCTCAATTGCCCTACTACTCGGCTGTGCGACCGCAGGCAAGCAAATCGCAGACAACAGAGCAAAACGTATAAAGACTTTTACGCCCTTTTTCATTCGATTCTCCTTCATGTTGCAATTTCTGACATTCAGCCAGAAACACCCTTTTGTTTATCGGTTGAAGCAGTTAAAAACATTACTAAATTCTTTTTTCATTATATTTCTAGCAACAATCTTTGTCAAACCATTTTCCAATCATTTAATAGAAATTCGTGCTTGATTTTATCAGAAAACAGACTTAACATAGAATATAGACAAAATCGTTCTAAACCTTAATGAAACATAGACTGAACAAAAGGAGTTTCTATGACAAGTTACAAAGAATTAGGCTTGGTGAACACAAAAGAACTGTTCGCAAAAGCAATGAAAGGCGGATACGCAGTTCCAGCGTACAACTTCAACAATATGGAACAGCTGCAGGCAATCATTCAGGCCTGTGTTGAGACTAAATCACCGGTCATCCTGCAGGTTTCCTCAGGTGCTCGCAAATACGCGAACAAAAATCTTCTCAAGAATATGGCCCGCGGTGCCGTTGAATATGCCCATGAACTGGGATACGACATTCCGATCGTCCTGCACCTTGACCACGGCAATTCATTTGAACTGTGCAAGGACTGCATCGACACGGGATTCTCCTCAGTTATGATTGACGGTTCTGCCCTCCCCTATGACGAGAACGTTGCCCTCACCAAACAGGTCTGCGACTACGCTCATTCACAGAAAGATTATGTTACCGTAGAAGGCGAACTTGGTGTTCTCGGCGGCGTTGAAGACGATGTAAGTGCTGAAGAAAGCAAATACACAAAACCTGAGGAAGTACAGGATTTCGTTTCAAAGACAGGCGTTGACTCACTGGCCATTTCCATCGGAACCAGTCACGGCCGCTGTAAATTCACTCCGGAACAGTGTACCCGCAATGCAGACGGAATCCTCATTCCGCCGCCGCTGGCATTCGATGTGCTGGAAGCCGTAGAAAAGAAACTGCCGGGATTCCCCATCGTTCTGCACGGTTCATCTTCAATTCCGATTGAGTATGTAAAGCAGATTGAAAAATACGGCGGAAAAGTGCCGGATTCCGTCGGTATCCCTGAGGATCAGCTGCGCAAGGCTGCAAAATCAGCAGTATGCAAAATCAACATCGACTCAGACGGACGCTTGGCTATGACCGCTGCAATCCGCAAAGTATTCGCAGAAGAACCTTCAGAATTTGACCCGCGCAAATATCTGGGTCCTGCCCGCGAAGAACTGAAAAAGATGTATGCCCGCAAGAACATTGAAGTTCTCGGTTCTGCAGGCAAGGCATAATCTTATCACTGCATCAATTCCGCACGGAGCTTAAAAACAAGTTTCGTGCGGAATACACACAGCACGGCATACAAGGCAGCAGGAACCGCCCACAGAGGAAGCGGAAAAGCATAATGCCAGAGCGTTTCAATCAGCGGAGGAGTAAAAAGTTCCGCAATTATAATCAAAAGTGAAATACACAATTCCTTTCCGCGTCCTGAAATCACATTAAAAAGAGTTTTTGATTCACCGGCAACGGCAATAACCATCAGAAGATAGAGCAGAGGCTTTATAAAAAGAAAGAAAAAAGGAAGAGGAACTGCATTTGCAAAAATCTCTGCAGGAAGGTAAACTGCATAGAAGGGAAGCATAAAAAGGGCAAAAGACGAAATTTTGTCCCGCCAGGAATCCCGGGATAAAATCAGAAAGAAAAGATAGACAAGCAGAGGAAAAAGAACACAGGTAAAGGCGTTTTCCAGATAAAAATAAAGAAAGACACTGCCGTCATAAACTGAACGGAACATAAAAAACCCGCGGAAAGCACAGATTACTCCGGCAGCTGCAAAGGCGAAGAGGGAAATCAAAAAACGGGGGCGAAGTTCCTTACGACGAGGCAGCACATAATAGAAGAAAGCGATGGGAAACAAAAGCAGTGTAAACAAAAACATATGCGTAAGATACCACGAAAATGCCCCGTTGTAAACATCATCTACTAGACATAACTCCTTGATTTCTGATAAAATGTTGAATACGCTTTGAATAGTGTTTTCAGGCATTTACGCCTGCGGGTACAAAGTATCCGGCAAACACAAGGAGGATAGTTGGCAGATAAAGGATTGCGGGTTAATGAACAAATCCGCGTGCGCGAGGTTCGGTTAATTGACGATGAGGGCGGAAGAACAGGGATTGTTCCCACTCGAGAAGCTCTGGAGTTGGCAAAGGAAAGAGACCTGGATCTTGTGGAAGTTTCGCCAAACGCTAATCCACCCGTTTGTAAAATATTGGACTATGGCAAGTATCGGTTTGAACAGGAAAAAAGGCTCCGTGATTCCCGTAAGAACCAGAAAGCCCTTAAGAACAAGGAAATCCGTATGCAGCCGAAAATCGGTTCGGGCGACCTTGATACTAAGGCAAAGCATGTTCAGGAATTCTTGGACGAGGGCAACAAGGTAAAGGTCACGATTCGTTTCCGCGGACGTGAGCTTGCGCATACGGAACTCGGCTATGACGTTCTGAACGAAGTATTAAAGCGCCTGAAAGAAGGTTCTTTTGCCGTGGAAAAACCAGCCGCAATGGAAGGCAGGTTTATGTCCATGACACTGAACTCTAAAGTCAAACAGGGCGAAAAAAAGGAATGAGGTAATTATATGCCTAAGATGAAGACAAAGAAAGCCAGCGCAAAACGCTTTACACTGACGGGCACTGGCAAAGTAAAGTACAAGAAGATGAATCTTCGTCATATTCTGACAAAGAAATCTTCCAAGAGAAAGATGCACCTTCGTGGCGCAGGTATCCTTTCAGAAGACTCTGCAGCAAGAATCCGCAAGCAGCAGCTTCCCTACGGTTAATGAGGAGTAGAAAATGTCTAGAGCAATAGATGGAACAAAACGCAACAACCGCCGTTCAAAAATTCTGAAGCTCGCAAAGGGCTTTACCGGACGCCGCGGAACAAACTACAAGGCTGCAAAAGACGCAGTCGTTAAGGCTCTCCGCCATGCATACGTTGACCGCCGTGACCGCAAGGGCGATTTCCGCCAGCTGTGGATTGCACGTATCAACGCAGCAGTTCGTGACGAAGGTCTCTCATACTCACGCTTTATTGACGGTCTTACAAAGGCTGGTGTTATCATCAACCGCAAGGCTCTGTCAAATATGGCTATTGAAGACCCTGTAGCATTCAAGGCTGTTGTTGAAGTAGCCAAGAAAGCTATTAAAGCATAAGAAGGCACAGGATGATTTCACTCGACCAGGTTCTGCTGTTACAGGAAAAAGTAGAAAGCGCTGTGGCAAAGATTGCTGAACTTAATCAGGCAGTCGCACAGAAGGAAGCAGAGAATGCTGCTTTACGTAGCAAATGCGTAGAGCTCACAAACGCACTTTCTGCCAAAACGGAGCAGTTTTCTTCTTTTCAGAGTGACCAGAGCAAAATTGAGGAAGGCATCCTGAGAGCACTTGAACGCCTGAACGCAGTAGAAAGCACAGTTCTTTCTGTTGCGGCACAGGCGACTCAAACATCACAGCAGGCTCCTGTGGCACAGCCAACTGCCGCACAGCCTGTAAACTCAGCCGCTGAAGTTTCAGCACCCTCCCCTGCAGAAGCAGTGGAAACTCCCCTTCCCCGGCAGGAAACAGCTGCAGAACCAGCCGTATCACCTGACATGACCATAGAAGAAGCCATGCAGATTCCGGAAGCAGGTCTTGCATCTGAAGATAATCTTCCCCGGGAAAACGAATCATCCTCTAACGAAGAAAGTTCTATCGATCCCGATATTTCATTTGATGACGCTTCCCCTTCTCCAAATCAGCCGGACAATTCACAGGGACAGTTCGATATTTTCTAAGCCACAAGGAGCAGACGCATGGGTTCATTACAGATTGATGTACTTGGCGCATCGTTCGCAATTCAGGCAAATGAAGACAGCGCATATCTGAAAAAACTGCTCGACTACTACAAGCGCATTGCAGAACAAATTGAAGGAAGCGGGTCATTGCAGAATTCATTACAGGTAGCCATTCTGACAGGCATTACCCTTTGCGATGAGCTTTACAAGGAAAAATCAAAAAAACAGCAGATAGCCCAGCAGCTCACCAGCGATGATGACAGCGAAGCGGAAAGACTGACTGTTGAAATGATTAAAAAAATCGACCGGGCATTAGGCTGATGTTTTCCGTCTGGATTGATGCAGATTCCTGCCCCAAACAGGTAAGGGAATTCGTCTTAAAATCAACCCGAAAATATGCAATTCCCCTCTATTTTGTAGCAAACAGAGTCATCCCCTTTTCATCTCCGCAGGGAACTGATGAAGAAAACGGACACGCAAAAATGATTGTCTGTCAGCAGACCTCGCAGGCGGCTGACGAATACATTTTCTGTCACTGCAAGGATGACGACATTGTAATCACGCGGGACATTCCCTTTGCGGCCCGGCTTGTAGAAAAAAAGATTCTCGTCATGAACGACAGGGGAACAATTTTCACAAAAGAAAACATTGGCGAAAGGCTGAGCGAAAGAAATTTTATGATGAACCTTGAAGCGATAGGCCTTGGAAGCAAAAAGAAAAAATCAGACTACGGAAAGAAAGAATTTGATAAATTCTGCCGGGCTTTTGACAGAGATTTTATGCAGAAAGTGACAAACTGGCAGTACGCAAAGACTACATAGTCTCGCGGGCAGAATTGATTGCAAGAATACGTTCCTTTACCTGCATAAAGGCAAGAACAACCTCAGGGTCAAACTGAGAACCAGAAAGGTTCTGAATCTCCATAAAAGTATCATCCATTGACCAGGCTTCCTTGTAAACACGCTTATGGCTCAATGCATCAAAAACATCAGCAAGGGCAACAATGCGGGCAGAAAGAGGAATTTCTTCTCCCTTAAGAGGCTTTCCCTTGGGAACTGGAGTTTCAATGACATACTGAGAATAATCAAAATGACCGGGATAGCCCTTGTCACTTCCATCCCACCATTCATGATGATAGAGACAGACATCTCTTGCCATTTCATCCAGAGGAGACTCAGGTTCAGTAAACAAAAGGGCACCAATACAGGTATGGCCCATCATAATGGAACGTTCTTCATCCGTAAAGCGGGGAGACACTTTCTTAAGAATCTTATCTGAAACACCGACCTTTCCCAGGTCATGGCACTTAGCCGCAATCTTAAGCATATCCCTGAAACGCTGCTGTTCCTGATTGGGTATATTGTGATTTAAAGCCCAGCGGTCATAAATTTCCAGGGCAAAGTCTGAGACACGCTCAACATGAGCACCGGTTTCACGGGGATCCCTGAACTCTGCCATGCGCTGCATACGCTTAATCATGTTGTTGGTAAGATATGCATGCTCAAGAGCCTGTGTTGCATTGGAAGCAAAGTGCGTAATGTAAAGTTCAGCATCCTTATCAAAGGCAACTACATTACCCTCTTCATCCTGGGCGTTGATAACCTGCAGTACACCGAGAACACGACCATTTGCCATTCTGAGCGGCAGGGTCAGCATTGAACAGGTACGGTAACCTGTGGTTACATCAGTAGATTTATTAAAATGAAAAGATGAATTTTCAGGAATCTGATAGGCATCCGGAATATTGATTATCTCACCGCGGACGACACATGCGCCGGCAATAGTATTTTCCGTAATGGGAAAAGAGAAGGCAACATAAGGAAGCTTGTCACCAGAAGACATCTTTCTGAGCTGGGTGTCATTCTGGGCATATTTGATTTTGAGGTTGTCGCCTTCAATTACATAAATAGAACCGGCATCTGCGCGAACAATTCCACGAGCTTCAGTAAGCAGACGTTCCAGAAGAACATCAACGTCCTGTATCTCATTGAGGAGTTTTTCAGTTTCAATAATTGCCTGAAGTTTCTGCTCGCGGTCAGATTGTTTCATACTTTATACCTAATTGCTCTATTATTTTACTGAAAAAAGGACATTTAGTCCAATGTTTTTTTTGAAAATTTACCTATTTATTGAATTTTTCTAACAAGGGAAAAATAGAGGGGACCGGCCCCGCCAGAGACATCCGGCAAGATATGGGCCCCGCATTCTGTTTTTTCATAGGGAGGCAGAGAATCCGGGGAAAGACCTGTCCAGGGACTGCAATCAGAAGAAATTTCCGGCGGGCAGATTTCCGCATCCTTAAACTTTTTTACAAGACGCAGAAGAAGTCCGTCATTTTCTTCGGGAGAAAGGGCGCAGGTAGAATAAACTAAATATCCGCCGGGAGAAAGCATACGCCATGCAGATGAAAGCAGGGCCCATTGAGCCACAGAAAGAGTTTTTATCCGGGAGGGAGACCATTCTGCAAGATATTTAGGGTCAGCAAGAACATGTCTTTCAGACGAACAGGGAGCATCAAGAAGAATTGCATCAAAACAATCCTGCTGAGAAAGGCACATCTTTGCCCCGTCATGGCAGGTAATGGTTACCCTCGCCCTTTTTTCTTCAGGCAGACAGGAATCGCATACTTTTACAAGACGATTTTTACGCTCAGGAGACCTTTCATTGGAAAGCAAATCTGCTTTCTCATTCATACAGGAGGCAAGAACCAGCGTCTTTCCACCTGGTGCCGCACATAAATCCAAAATATGTCTGGCATTTTTAAGGGGCAAAGTAAGGGCGGCACGAACACTGCCGGAATCAAGATAATAAGGTTCTTCTCCGCCTGCCTTCCAGGTAAGATAATCAGGTTCAGTCTGAAGGGCCGCCTTGAGGTCTGTCCAGCGGGAGCCAAAGAGTTCTGTATAATATTGATTAAACCCTGCTTCTCCAAAGCATTTCTGCTTTTTCTGTGACTGTTTCATTTATAAAAACTCATGCCTTCGTCATAGGCGGCCTTGTATGCTTCCTGATTAAAGACAGGAATGTCTGAAGAAATTGTCACACGGCAGGAAGTCTGGGAGTCTGATTTTTTATCTTCCCCTGCTTCAATCTTTTCCAGATTCAAAAGCCTCGCCTTTATTTTGTATGCAATGACACGGGAAACAGAATCGTTAATTTTTTGGGCAAAGGCTGCATCTTCCTTAGTTTTTGCAAGGAGGATTCCCGCCACCTGTCCAAATGTTTTTTCGCTGAGCATGATGCAGTTTATACCGGCTTCGATAGCGGCAAGAACAGCCTTTTCCGGCGGATACCCGTTGTCAGCAAGGGCACCCATAAAAATATCATCAGAAAAAATCAGACCGCTTCCCATATCCCGGGCAGACTGAATCCAGTAAGGAGAAAAACAGGCCGGCATGGCAGTTGCTTCCAGCAGATTGCCATAAGAATCCTTTACACGGGCAATAATATGGCTCATCAGAAGTGCTGATGACATTGAAGTAAGTTTTGAAAAAGATGCCAGATAATCCGGAACCTGATCTTCTGAAAGTTCAATGACAGGAAGACCTGTATGAGGATCGGTATTATTGTTACCAGGGAAATGCTTGATAACAGTAGCAACACCTTCTTCCTCATAGGCAGAAATTTCAGCGGAACAATAGGAAAGCACTTGCTCCAGGGAACCAAAACTTCGGGTGTTCAAAAAATCACGGTTTGAGTCACTTTCGACTTCCACAACCGGGGCAAGATTCATGTGAATGCCGAGGGCACGCAATTGTTTGGCCTGGGCTGCATAGAGACCGTGAGCCTGCTGCGGAGTAAACCATTCCGCCACTTTTTTTTGCGAAACAAGGCTGCTGGTAATTTTTCGCAGACGGTTTACATAGCCGCCTTCCTGATCGATTGCAACATAAGGCGGAACCTTTTTCTCGCTCTGATAAAAAGTGCGGATAGAAGAAATATAGGCGGCAATCTGGGCCGGATTATCACTGATATTGTAGGAAAAAAGGAGACAGCCGCCGGGAAGAAGTGGTCCACCCTCTTCACGATTTCCATACAGGGCACCAGTTTTTTCAAGCGGCTTATAATCTCTGTCGCCTTCTACATTTACCAGAAAGAGCTGGGAGATTTTTTCTTCCTCACTTAAGAGAGATACAAAGTCAGAAATGGCCTGAAAGCGGGCTTTATCATTCCGCTCTTTTTCCATGCGGGCAAGTTCGGCGGGGTCTGTTTTTTTACAGGAGAAAAAAGATACTGTTACAGAAAAAAACAATGCCGACAGAAAAAGAACTGCCGGCATAGTATATCTTACCAGACTCATCACAGAAGAACCGATGTAAACCAGGGAATATATGTTATCAGGAGCAGTACCACAAACTGAACGAGCAGGAAGGGAACGATACCCTTGATTACCTTAGGCAGAGGTTTTCCAAAGGTGTAGGAAGAGATGAAGAGGTCCATGCCAACCGGCGGAGTCAAAAATCCGATGGAAAGGTTCATCAGGAAGATGACACCTGCATGGAAGGGAGAAATGCCAAAATATTCTGTGATTGGAAGCAGCAGAGGAGAAACAATCAGAATTGCACTGAACATATCCATAAGACAGCCGACAATCAGAAGCACTATATTCATCAGGATGAGGAATACATACTTGTTGGTGACCATTGCCGTGATAGCGTCAGTAACAACAACAGGAATGTTTGCATCAAGGATATAGTAAGAAATACCGGATGCTGCACCCAGAATAAAGAGAACACCACCGGAAATCGGAATACTTTCTGCGATTACATCAAGAGACTGCTTGAAGTTGTAGTCACGGCGGACAACTGTAGAAAGAAGATACGCATAGAAAACAGCAAAGGCAGAAGTTTCAAACAAGTCAAAGACGCCCATGAAGTAGAATACGATGATAAAGAGGGGCATCAGAAGTTCCGGAATGCTGTTTACGATAGCCTTTCCAATGGCAGGCAATGAGAATGGCACGCGGTCTTTCTGATTGTCGTATACAATTCCCATGACAATCATGGCAATCATCATTATGATTCCCGGAATAAGAGCTGCCTTGAAAAGGGCAATAACATCACCGTTCAAGAAGAAGATGTTTGTTGTACCGTACATGATGATTGCGGCACTGGGCGGAAAAAGAAGACCAATGGCACCGCTGGAAGTAATCAGGGCTTCTGCACGTTCTTTTTCATAGCCGGAGCCGGTAAGGACAACTGAAAGAAGGGATCCAAGTGCAAGAATGGTAACGCCAGATACACCAGAGAAAGTGCTGAAGAAGGTCATAACAAGCACGGCCGCAATAACAGTACCACCCCTGAACCAGCCGAAAAGGGCCTTAAAGAGTTCAACATAGCGCTGACCTGCACTACACTTTGCAAGAATATAGCCTGCTATCGTAAAGAGAGGAATTGCGGCGATGTTGCGGTCCGTAAACATGCGGTAGGTTTCCAGAGGAATCTGGTCTGTATAACCGCCGTTCATTGAAAGAAGAACAAATGCTACACCGGCAAGAACCACAAAAAGTGGCATGCCTAAAAAAGCAAGTACGATGAAAAAGAGGATGAAAAGAACAAGGCATTTGCTTGCGATGAAGTTCCATCCGTTAAAAATAGCATAAAGGGCGGGAACGTTTTCCACACCAAAAAGATAATAAAGGATACCGGTAACAGAACCCATGGAAAGAAGGATTCCGATAAGGGCACCAACGATTGTTGAAATCATTTTTTCCTTTTTTGATGCTACCATACCCAGCATGAGGATATAGCAGAGCGGAAGGAAAATGAAAATTATCTTTACGGGGACACCCCAGACAGACATATTGAACTGTCCGGGATTAAGCAGCTGGCAGACTGCATTGAAAAAGAGCATGGTGAGGACAAAAACAATTGCAGCGTTTACAACTGAATCGGTCACCCTGCGGATTTTCGGAGGCAGTTTTCCGGAAAATGAAGCCAGACTCAAATGCCGGTCTTCGCGCCAAGTGATAACACCTGCCATGCTGGCAAAAAGGAATACAAGCTGGGCAATACCATACTCAGATCCCGGTACCTGCACAGAGGTGATTTTCTGAACCGCATAAAAAATCAGCGGAAGAAATGTCAGCAAGCCGACAAAAATTACTTCAAGTATGTCTTCAATTTTCCGTAACATGACTTATTCACCCCGGTGTTTTTTAAGTAAAGCAACTACTTCGTCGTAGAATTTCTGATCCATAACACCAGTCTTTGCAAGGGCATATGAATCGTGGCGCATTGATGATTCCAGAGCATCTCTTTCTTCGGGAGTTACATCAACAACTGTTGCACCAGCCTTGCGGAGCAAATCAAGATATTCGTCATCAGATTTTGCAGTAGCGGCGCGCAGTTTCTGCTGAGCCTCTTCAAATGCGGCAATCAGCTTGGGGCGGTCTTCTGCAGGAATTGAATTCCATGATTTTTCAGAGACAATGAATGCAACCATGATACAGGTGAAAGGAACGTTCAGAATGTAGGGAACAGCCTTATAATACTGGGCGGCATAACCGTACATAGGAATGGTATAGAAGCCTTCAACACCACCCGGGCTCTTCATGCTGGAAAGCATTTTGCTTGAAGGAACATCCATTGTGGTATAACCGGCCATCTTGTATGCATCTGTCAGGGCTGAAACACCCATACCGCTTACGCAGAGGCGGAGTTTTTTAAGTTCTTCGGGAGTGCGTACCGGTGATTTTGTGAAATAGTAAGCCCATCCAATCGGGAAGTAGCCGATAAGAACCTGACCTTTCTTTGCAAATTCTTTTGAAACCTGGGGCTTAAAATGTTCGTAAACCAGATCAACTTCTTCCTGATTGCGGAAGAGGAAGGGTACTGAAAGCGTAAGAATGTGTGCATCGGGAGCCATTGAAGCCATACCCAGATTTGTAAAGATACCGCCGTCAATAGGTGCCTTCTGACCGGGGCGGACAGAATTGAGTTTTTGAATAACTCCGTCTTCTCCACCCAGAGCACTGGTACTGATAAACTGCATGGAAACGCGTCCACCAGTTAATTTTGCCCATTCCTGAGCCAGACGTTTTGCTTCAATTTCCCATGCTGAGCGAGCCGGTGCAATAGAAGCGATTTTGAGGGTCTGCGCAAATGTAAAGGCAGCCATACCAACTAAAAGTACTGATAATAAAAGTTTCTTCATTCGTTTCTCCTCTATGAAGTTGTCATTCAGCGGGAAATAAAGACCCGCTACCACTGAACAAAATAATCTGATTTATGAGCCTGAAGCCACCGCGCCTTATTCTGCGAAATGGTTGTCATCAGGCGACTGGACGGATTGTCATCAGGATTTATGGCAAGAGCCTTTTCCAATGCTTCGTCAAAGCCTTTTTCATCGCCATTAGGAACACAAACAGCCTGTGCATATGTTACATACATTCCGGGTGTTTTTCCGCCGGAAACACGCAATTCTTCTTCATAGCACTGCATGCCGCGTTCCGGATCGCCGCCGAAGTCTCCCGGAGCAACCATGTAGAAGTTAAAGAGCACATCCCAGATAGAGCCGTTATTGTAGTCAGGATTGATCTGAGCGGCCTTTTCCAGAATGGCAATGGGAGCGCCAAGATTTGCAATCAAATCCGGGTTCAGAATATCCAGACTGAATGCGGCGAGCCAGCCTGCACCACACCAGTAGGCTGCATCAACATCATTTTTATCCATTTTTGCAACGGCAGCCTTGATTTTTTCTTCATCGCCGCTGAACATTGCCTCGCGGAAACCTTTATGACGGCCTTCAAGGAAATCAAGTTCCATATCGCGTCCGCGGAGGTAATGAAGTTTTGCACGCTCATATTCAGAATTCTGCTTATCAAACTGTGCAACGCCAAGAGAATCTGCAGGAGTCTGCACGAATGCATTGGCGTACATTACGTTGAGTGAGCCGGTCATCATTGAAAGGCCCAGGTGATCAGGATTCTGTTTCTGAAGAATCTCGTAGAGCTTGAGCACTGTGGGAAAGAAATCTCCCACCAGAATAACATCAGTTTCGCCGGTCAGGGCAAGCATGGGATCGTTGGCTGATGCTTTTTTGGAAATCGCCTTTCCATTCTTTTTGTAGCCGGAAAGAGAATTGCCAATTGCATTCGTCACACAGGAAGAAAGCAGAAAGACAGCCGAACAAACGGTAACTAACAACGCTAATTTCTTGCTGATACACATCATTCTTCTATTCTATAAGTTTTTTTTTATTTACACAAGACACCAAGATATTTATACTATAAATCAGCATGAAGAAAATCACTGTCATTACCGGAGCAAGTTCAGGACTGGGAGCGGAATTTGCCCGTCAAATCTATGAATCTTTAGAAGAAACAGATACCCCGCAGGAAATCTGGCTCATTGCCCGCAGTAAAGAGAATCTTGAAAGCACAGGGGCCGAACTGACCGGCAAAAACATTTCCGTAAGGATTATTCCGCTGGACATAAGCGGAGCCGAAGGTGTTCACAGACTTAAAAGTCTGCTGGAAGAAGAAAAAAAATCCGGCGACTTTTCTATAGATATGCTCGTAAATAATGCGGGCTTTGGCACCTACGGTCCTTTTGCTGAAACTGACATAGACCGGGAAATGCAGATGATTGAACTGAACTGCACCAGTCTCACGGGCGTATGCGGCATTGCACTGCCCTATCTGACAAAAGGAAGCAGCATAATCAACACGGCAAGCCTGGCGGCTTTTCTTCCGCTGGGAAATTTTGCAGTCTATGCGGCGACAAAAGCCTACGCTCTGTCTTTCAGCATCGCTCTGGCAGCGGAACTGAAGGACAGGGGTATACAGGTATGCGCCCTCTGTCCCGGAAGCGTGAGCACTAATTTTGCAAATGTTGCAAGCAACGGAAAAAGAAAGGAAGTTCTGCACGGAAAAGATCCGGTCAAAGTGGTCCGCCACTGCCTGAAAGCAAACCACAGGGGAAAGAAAACGGCGCTCTGGGCATTAAAATGGCGCTTTACGGCCTTTATGAGCCGCTTTGTCGGACGCTATACGGGAGCGCGCTACACCTATCTGTATGCAAAGCGCCCCCACTGATTTTCCGCTCCCTTTTTAAATTTTTCTGAGGGTATCGATGGGCTTTTCCCTGCCGGCACGGACTGAAGGAATCGCACTCACCACAAGGGAAAGAATGAGGGTACCGCAGCCGATGATGATGAGCTGGCCAAGAGGAATGGCAAGGGGAATCTTCTGAAGATAAAAGGCAGGGTCCAGCAGATGAATCTGGGCAAAGTCTGAAAGAGAGCCGCGGGTGATAAGATAGCCCGCCTTTGCAACTGCATTTATAATGCGCTCAATAAGGGAAATAATGCGGTCAAAATTGACGGCACACAAAAGCCCCGCAGGAATTCCAGTCACTACTCCTATGGCTCCGGTTATCAGACCAGTTATCAGAAAAGCAAAAGAAATGCCGGCCGAAGTTCCGCCCAGACTTTTGAGGATGGCGATTTCCTTTCGTCTTTCCATTACCAGCATGACAAGGGCGCTTGAAATATTCACGGATGCAACCAGAACAATCAGCAGCATGATAAATAAGAGCATAATCTGAGTAGATGAAAAATTTTCAAACTGGGCGGAATTCAATTCATTCCACAGGTAGACCCGGGTGTACTGGGGTACCTGATTTTCCACCTTCATCTGCAACTGTCCCAGGGCAACAAAATCAAATGCATCTTCCGTTTCCAGAGCAATGTGTACTTCACTTGACTGCACCGGCAGAATGGAAAAGCCTGAGGAAAGGGAAATAAAGGCCCAGAGGGCATCCAGTTCCTGATAGCCACATGAGACAACAGCAGAAACCCTGCAGGGAGTAATTTTCGGGACGATTTTTCCATTTGTAAGGCGGCGGGCGGTAATCAGACGGAAGGTATCGCCGGCACTTACATCCAGCATTTCCGCAAGTTTTTCTCCGATAATGGCACTGTTTTTTGCTTCAAGGGAAGGTTCTCCCGCAACGAGATCAAATAATGACGAAAAAGCCGGATTTTTTGTAAAGATATCAGGCTCTACGGCACGAATGGTTGCTCCTGTTCTGCCTTTTTTCCCGGCCGCAAGACCAACTCCCTGAATTTCCGGATAGGCTCTTTTAACTCCGTCTATTGTGCACAAATCACCGGCCAAAGCGCGCAGGCTGGATTCATTCTGAGCTTCCTCGTCATAGGGATAGAGGACACAGTTGATGTGGGATGATGAAAGTCCTATGATGCGGCTGGTAATTCCCTGAATCATGCCGTTGGAGACTGTAAGAACCATAACGAGGGGCACCAGACTGATACCGATACAGAGACAGGCGCCTACAAGGCTGCGGCGGGCATTTGATTTTTTTCCCGTACGGGGGAGAAGCAGTCGGCTTGCAAAGAGAAAGGAGGCGGAACTTTTCATCAGACTGCACGCTCCTCCAGCTGGCCGCCGGCTATGGCATAACAGATATCACCTTTTTTTGCCAGAGCCATGTCATGGGTAACGAGAATCAGGGTCTTATTGTATTTGTCTGCCATGGAAAAAAGCAGATCTCCAATCATGAGTGCATTTGCGGGGTCAAGGTTTCCGGTCGGTTCGTCTGCCAGAATAATCTGGGGGTCATTTATGAGGGAACGAGCCACGGCTACCCGCTGACGTTCTCCGCCTGAAAGCTGACTGGGAAGATGATCCATGCGGCCGGACAGTCCCACATCATGCAGGAGGGCAATTGCTTTTTCACGGGCTTCGTTTTTGGGGCAGCCGGCCATGTATGCAGGCAGAAAAACATTTTCCAGAGCCGTAAAATCTTTAAGCAGATAGTGAAACTGGAAAATCAATCCGAGAAAGCGGGAACGGTATTCTGTCAGTTCGTCTTCGCTTAAAGAAGAAATTTCGTAGTCCCCCACCCTCACGCTTCCTGATGTGGCAGTATCAAGACCACCGATGATATTCAGGAAGGTACTTTTTCCACTGCCACTTTCGCCGACAATCACCGTCTTACTTCCGGCTTCAATTTCCAGATGGAGGTCTTTGAGAATTGTCAGAGTTTCGCTGTCCGTTTTATAGGTCTTTTCCAGATTTGAAATCGTTACAATCTTACTCATCGCGCAACACCTCCGCCACAGTCATTTTTAATACTCCCCGGCTTGCCACCCACGAAGCCAGAAGGGATGAAAATACACCGAAAATCATAATCACCAGAACTTCTCCCGGAATAATTCTGGGTGGAATGTGTCCGTAAATCATGTACATGGGATTTTCACGCAGATAGCGGGCATTTTCAGGTGAAATAATCATGTATCCCACATACTGCACATAATATACCAGTTTTGACATAATTGTAAAAATCCGGGACATCTGGACGCTCAACAAAAGACCGAGAGCAAGCCCGGGAATAGCACCGATGACTCCAACCAGAAAGCCCTGAACCACAAAAATTGACTGGATGAGGGAAGGTTTTCCACCGAATGCAGTGAGCACAGAGATTTCCTCCCGCCGCTCATAGACCATGCGCCTCATACCGTTAAAAATATTGATTCCGACCACAAGAAAAATCAGGAAGACAAGCAGCATGAGCATATTCTTTTCTACGCGGAGTGCACCGAAAAAGGAACGGTTATAGTTCTTCCAGGATTCGGTCCGGGCCTGGGGGAACTTTTTCTGAATGCGGGAGATGACCAGGGCATCGTTTGCCGTGTCATGCAGTTTTACGCCGTAGCGGAGCACTGCATCTTTTCCAAAATATTTTCGGGCGGCTTCCAGACTGATAAAGGCATAGGCGGAATTAATGTCTGCATAACCGGTATGAAATACGCCTGTAACGGTAAAGGTGCGGTCTGAAGAAATAAGTTCGACATCGTTTCCGCCCGAAAGAGCAAAAAGACTGACTTTTGTGCCTACAAAAATGCCCAGACTGTTAGCCAGACTGCTTCCTATTACAATGCTGTCCTCAGAGGAAAGGTCAAAACGGCCGCGGAGAATGCGGATTTGCTTTCTGAAGCCCTGGTCCAGAGCCAGCTGATCCTTGCTTACACCGCGAATAAGGGCCGCCCCCTGTTTTTCAGATTCACCTACCAGCAGACTCTGGGCCTCATAGAAGGGAGTTGCAGAAATAATTTCCGGCTCGGTCTGACAGAAGGACTGAAAGGCAGACTCTTCTACATTTTCCACGCGCACATGGTAGGATGAAATTTCCATGATGGCATCAATAAAACTCAGTTGAAAACCATTCATTACGCTGATAACGGTAATCAGGGTCATTACGCCAAAGCAGATTCCAAGAGAGGCAAGAAATGATGTAACGGCAGACCGGCCTTTGCGGTCAACACGAGAGAAACGGCGGGAAACAAAAAGCACCCAGCGGAATGCCGGCATAAAAGTATTTTTCAAAAGACTCTTCTCCTTACTTCCCTGCCGTTTACAGAGACAATTTCCAGTCTTTTTGTATTGTTTTCATAGCGGGCCAGCACCGTAAAACCGTCATCAAAATACATGGTCTCATTATACACATTTTCGCTTTCATAAACAGTATGCACGCGAACTTCTCCGTTTTCGTAGTAGGTATAGTCAGGCTTTTTTCCCGCTCCCGTGTAATCGTAGACCCGCCTGACATGGTATTCTTCTACCCTCTGCCTGCCGGTACTTGTCTTACTGTAAAAATAAGTTGTACCCTCTTCTTCCGTAATCCGCTTTTCTTCATCGTAGGTCCAGGAATTGCTTTTGTCCCTTACAAGTCTTGCTTCCGGCTCAGGCTCTTCCGGATCCCTGTCTTTTGATTCCTCTTTTTCATAATGAGCTTCCAGCAGGCTGACAATCAGTCCCTGGTCATCATAGCGGGTAACATTGTGTTTACTGCCACTGGAAATATCTTCCGTCATCTGGTACGGCAGGACTGAGTCTTCATCGTAAGAGTAAGTGCGTGTAGAAAGCAGGTTCAGGCTGAGGGAAGATGAACCTAACTTAAAGCGTTCCTGCTTTACCATGCGGTTGTGCCCGTCATAAAAACGGCGGATAGTAAGCCCTGCGGCACTGTCCACAAGGATTCTGAATCCGTCCTTTTCCCTCACTGCCAGCTGCTCCACTCCGTATGAAAAACGACGGATTCTACCCTTGCTGTCTGTAAAGGATCTTTCTGACGGCTGATCACTTTTTTCATCCTGACCTTCCAGAATGCCGCCTTCATCCCGGTTATCCATCTGGGAAAGCATTTGTTCCGCTACATCAAACTGTTCAGGCTGGCGTTCAGAAAGAGAGCTCATGCGTACTGTAAGCAGAGCTGTATCTACCCAGTCAGAAGCAGGTCCTTCATTCTGACCTTCAGCAGTAAAAAGGTCTGACAGGGAAAAAGTGCTGTCGAAAGCACCCAGTTTTTCCGGACAGATGTATTCAAAAAGACAGAGGGGATATGGCCGGTACCTTCGCCAGACAGGCATGGTATAGATGCGGGCCAGAGGCCGGGTGACTTCCAGCAGAGTTTCATCAAAAGGCAGAATGGACGGGCCACCAAGACTTTGCAGTGTGAGTTCAAAAAAAAAGTCCTGCACAGGGTTTTCTGCAGCCAGGGCAGAAGAAAGAATGAGGAGAAATGTAAAAATACAAAATCTTTTTTTTATCCTTGCCATGTGGATATCTGTGCAATCACTTTTTCTGCATCATCCTAAGAATTCTTCAGTATAGGAATCCGGATTAAAGGGCTGAATGTCATCATAGCCTTCTCCCGTGCAGACAAAAGCCACCGGAATACCAAATTCTTTGCCCACTGAAAAGGCAACGCCGCCTTTTGCCGTAGAATCATATTTTGTAAGCACGACGGCATCAAGACCGACCGCCTCATGAAAGACTTCCGCCTGACGGACGGCATTCTGACCTGTCGTTGCATCTATAACAAGCAGTTTTTTGTAGCAACCGGGGTCGGCCTTTTGAGAAGCAATGCGGTCAATTTTCTGCAGTTCGCGCACGAGATTATCCTTGTTGTGCAGGCGTCCGGCCGTATCTGCCAGAACAAGTGCCCCACCCTTTGCACGGGCGGCATCTGCGGCGTCAAAAACAACTGCGGACGGGTCGCTGCCATGCTGATGACTTATGACACGGATTCCCAGACGGCCACCATGCATTTCCAGCTGCTCTTCAGCCGCCGCACGGAAGGTATCTGCCGCTGCAAGAATTACCTCTCCTGACTTAGCATAGTGGCGGGCGAGTTTTGCGGCGGTTGTGGTTTTTCCCACGCCGTTTACTCCCAGAAGCATATAGATGGTCGTCTTTCCCTTTTCCGGCTCAAGGCTCAGGGATTTGGCAAAGCCCTTAAGCATGTTTTTGAGTTCGCTTCGGATATCTTTTTCTTCGGTAAGACGTTTTTCCTTACAGATTTTCTGCAAATCATCCGTAAGCTGAAAGGCGGTTTTTGCACCGATATCACCTTCTACCAGCGCATCGGTTAAATCATCAAAAAATTCTGCGTCTATCGTTTTTCCGCCAAAAAGACTTTTCAGTTTTTCTGCAAAGGATAATTTTGCCATACTATCTTGTACTCCATTTATTTTTTTTCTTTTGCTGATTCGCCGGCTTCTGCACTTCCGTCAGCTTTTTCTGCAGGTTTTTCATTTTCTGCAGATACAGGTACCGTGACTTCCTTAGAAACATCGATTTCTGCAGGATCCGTTGGAACAGCAAAATCCCGCTTGTCTACCGTTGCCGTAGCAGGCAGAACCTCATTTGCCGCAATCAGGTAGCGCACCAGTTCATAGGCAAACCAGACGCCACAGGCAATGGAAATGCCTGCCGTAACATTGCTGGCTATTTCCCAGCGGCGCGCTTCATCGTAATCAACACGCTTATCCAGTTTATAGGCCTTTGTTGCAGCTGTACTGTTTCCCATGACATAGAATGTAAAGGGCATGGAAAGAATAAGTGCCGTATAGGAAGTATACAGCCAGCGCCGCCTTTTATCAATGTATTGGGCACGGTCAAAGGGCTTTATGTTTACCTTTAAATTGGCACCGTCCATAGCCTTGTCATCCGGTATGTAGAAAAAGGCACTTTTTGCATTTTCGCCCTCACCTGTCGTATAGATACCAAGGACAGCCTTTCCGTTTACCGTAATGGGAGCCGCAGAATTGACAGGGTCTACCGCATGGGCGTCCAGTCCTTTTGCATGAAAAACACCGTCGCTCAGTTTTTTCAGGCGCAGATTGAGCACTCCGGAGAAAGCGGGAGAGAGGGAAATTCTGATAGTATAGCGTTCGTTTCCTTCAAATTTGTAGGTAAAGGAAGCAGTGTCATAGCCTTTTGCCAAAACATTGATGGTATGAATGGATGCATCCACCTGCAGATCCGTAGGAATTTTTGAATAGACCAGTCCGTCCAGGGTAAGATGGGCCTTTTCGGCGATTTCCTCAGGCATAATCTCAAAATGGAGCTGAACCGGAAGACTGTTTGCAATTACAGGAACCAGCTGCTGCACAATTCTTTCTGCCAGATCCATCTGGTCGCTTATGGTTCCTACTTCCGTAACAGTACCGGCAAGTTTTGCACCGGGATAGACACGAAGTTCAGTTGTAACTGCAACATAGTCACCGTACATTCTTATGCTGCCGGAAAGAAGTCCGTTGATTTTTGCCGTTCCCAGTTCTTTTTCGTAGGCACGGCTGGTAATTCCGTCTTTTTCCGCAGTCTCAGAGGGAGAAAAAAGCGCAGAAGAATCATTTTTGTAGACCACTACGGTTTCATTCTGGGGTGGCTCCTGCTCATCGTCATCCATAAAAAAGGGAAAGGGGAATCGTCTTCTTTCTTCCCTCTTTTCTTCAATTTTTTCTCCACGGGCCAGGGCTGCTTCCCGCTTGATTTGGGGAGCATAGTCAGCCTTTTCCTTTTCTGTCTTTTCCAGATTTTCGTCTATTTTTTTTTGAATTTCATCAATTTTTTTCTGGGCGGCGGCAAGATCTTTTTCCAGTTTCTTTGGCTTAAGGGTATTGACCACAAGGGCATCCCGGGTCTGATACTCTTTGGAAAGCTGCAGAAAAAGTGAAAGGCGTTCTGTCTGCAGGGTATCCAGTTTTCTGTCCAGAACTTCCTGACTGGGAAGGACGCGGGTACCTTCCACTGCAATCTGAGCCAGAATCAGCTGGGGAAGTACCGTAGCAAACTGTTCCATGGAAAGCCCGCGGCTGCCTTTCTGAGCAAAGGAATATTTTTGGGCAGCAAGCACCCAGTTTGTCTTGTTTGTCGTACTTGTCGCCGCAGAAAGAGGAAGCCGGCAGAAAAGGATGCCGAGCAGAATGAGAAATATATATCTGTAACTTCTATATATATAGGCGTTCATGAACATGAAGAATACGCTACTATAATGCACGAAAAATCAGCAAAGCACAATACTTTTCAGATATGGCGGCGGATTCCGTCAAAGGCCACATTCCACAGGAAGAGACCAGTTGGAGGAGCAGTCGGACCTGCATTTTTCCGGTCACGGCTTTCCAGAGCCCGCCTGAAATCTTCCGCTGACCTGCCCTCTTTTTCAAAGAAAATCAGTGTTCCGGTAAGGCTGCGCACCATTTTCCAGAGAAAGGCATTTGCCGTAATTTCAAAAACAAGCTTGTCGCCATCCGGATAAAAGACTGCATTTTCCAGATAGCGGCAGGTGGACTTACTGGCATCTCCTGCGGCGGCAAAGGTAGCACAGTCTATTTCGCCCCGCAGGCAGGAAGCCATGTCGTTGAGCAGGCGGATATCCGGCTGATGGTGAATCTGCCAGACATAGCGGGTTTCCGTGGCCAGAGGACTTTTTCCGCAATAGATAAAATAGCGGTAGGTCCGGCTTGTCGCACTGAAGCGGGCATTAAATTCTTCGTCCACTTCCCGGGCGTCGTTGATGCGGATATCCTGGGGTAAAAATGAGTTGAGGGCGTAGACATATTTTTCTGCTGGAATGGATGCTATGGGCGAGTAAAAATTTGCCGCCTGGGCAGCCGCGTGCACACCGCTGTCAGTTCTTCCGCTTCCGTACAGATTGACGGGCTGCTTGTGTACTTTTTCTAGGGCAGATTCAATCTCTGCCTGGACGGTTCTGACAGCCTTTCCCTTATCAGCCTTATCCTGACGCTGCCAGCCGCAAAAATCACTGCCGTCATAGGAAAGGGTCAGCAGAATGTTACGTCTGTTACTCATCGTCGTCATCACTGGGCACAAAGCCGATGTCATTTGCTTCGGCTAAGGCGGCGGTAAGTTTGTCGTACAAATCACGGGATTTTTCCAGCAGGGGGCCCGGCTTTGACTTGGAAGACTTTCCCAATCCGAAGCCGCGGGCAATGGACCTCTTGCATTCATCCAGTTTTTTCAGGCGGGCCTGCATGTCTTCTGTCTGACCATACTTGTATTCCAGAAGCCCGACTTCATAAATCAGGCCGTCATAGCCGTAGTTCTTGTCAGTATCAGGTCCAAGATTATTGACTACGCTGAAGGTTTCTACACGGGACATTTCATTTATGAGCGTCTGGTCGTAGAAAAAGAGGGCCTTGCGGTAAAAGACCTGGGCAAGGTAGTCATAATTGTGGCCGGGAACTGCATCATTCAAATCATTGCAGAGCCAGGCAAGGCGCAGGGAAATAATGGCGCGCTTTACCGTAGGAGCCAGGCCCAGATCCACCTTGTCATAGGACAGCAGGGCAAGAAAATGCATGGCGGCACCGTCCAGAAGAGAGCGCTCTGTATTCAACTGATAGTAAGGAAAAACATTATTTACGATTCTTTTTCTTTCTTCAATGCCGTCTTTAAGGGCTTCAATTGTTTTTGGCTCAGAGATTTCCTTAAAGTCATTCCAGAAAAATGCGACATGGCACTTGGGACAGGCTCCGACCGTGTAAATAAGGGGATAGATCATGCCATACTTGGCAGAAGGCTCGTATTTGCGGTGCAGTTCATCAGTCAGTTCGCCTGCAATCATACGGCCGCTGCCGGAAAGCATTTCTTCGTGGTTAAAATCACGCTGACACAAGGGACAACGAACCTTTGTCTTTGACCAGTAGGAAATTTTAGGCTTTTTATCTTCGCCAGGGCGTTTTTTTGAGACGTTTGCGTACATCAGTCGGCCTCCCCTTCTCTTTTTTCTATGACAACAAATGCCGTTGCATATTCCTTTTCATGGCTGAGTGAAAGATGCACCCTGCAAGCTCCCACCCGCTCTTTAAGCAGATTTTTTGTCGCTTCTCCAAAGGCAAAAAAAGGTTTTCCTGCCTCATCCTTTGCAACCCAAAAATCTTTCAGGCTCAGTCCAACAAAACCTGTTCCCAGAGCCTTTGAAAATGCTTCCTTTGCCGCAAAACGAGCCGCATAATGCTGGCAGGCCGCAGAGGGATTTCTGTCAAAAGCCCCGGTAAAGCATTCTTCTTCCGCAAAAAAACGGTTAATCAGCGCATCGTTTGTAAGCCAGCGTTCAAAGCGGGAGACTTTTGCAATGTCAGTACCGATACCGTAAATCATTCTTCATCTGTAACGGGCGCTTCCCGCACATCCTCTTCTGCAGGCTTTCGTTTTACCGTAATCTTTATGCGCTTTGGCGTTTCATCCAGAGCCACGGTTGAAGCGGGCAGATTAAAAACAAGGGGAACTTCATGGGTTCCCTCAGACGAAATGCCACGACAGTCAGCCAGAATGGTTGAAACCCGCGGTGCATAGTTTTCCAGAGAAAGAACCGGACCGCGCAGGGAAAGAAGCACCGTATGACCGGAACCCGTCGGCTCAAATTCCGTGGCAAGGCCGGAAAGATTTACCGGAGCGGATTCAAAGCGTTTGACCATGAGTTTGGGCGTGACCGTAGCCTTAAGGGTGACCATGGCACCGTCGGCAAGATGAATGAGGCGGCCGGGGCTTTCCAGCTGGGCGGTCAGTTCCGTATCGGCAGCGATATTGGCAAGGGAAACCATTCGAGTCTGCAGGCGGGTACAGTTATTCACCATAGTTCTGGGGCCGGTAACACGCACTTCCGGAGGATTGATTTCCACAGACTTGAGTTCATACCCGTGGGCAGGCTCCCCAGAAAAGAGGGGATTTACCGGCACAAAGGCGGAAATCTGTTCTTCAACTTTGAGTGTAATATGTTCAGGACTTACCTTGAGTTCCATGGTATCAAAGAGCATGGCTTCCTTACTCAGGGTGAGCTGAACGGGAACTTCTGCCTCGCCTTCATGGGAAATATAATCAAGGTCAATAAAGGCAGTAAAATCATTTTCATGGAGGGTAGAAATATTTTCAGGCGTTCCCCTCACCGTTATGCGCACATTCTGGGGATAGGAACTTGCCGCCACCATGCCGTTTTTTTCTTCCACGCGCAGGGGAACGGAAAAAGTCTTTCTGTCCAGAGTGGAAAAGAGGAAAAAGAGATAGAGGAAGAGGGCCGCAACAAAGCAGATGACTTTTGCAAGCCAGTTTTCACGGATTTTTTCAAAGACTTGACTTGCTTTCATTTATCGTATCCTCAATCGTATACTGGTCAGGGGTGAGTTCCAGAAGATTTTCCAGAATCTTTGTAAGCTGTTCGGTGGTAAGGTCATAGTGGAGTTTGGAATCATAGGCAAGACTCATTGCACCGGATTCCTCAGAGACTACCAGAACAACAGAATCTGATACTTCGCTCAGACCAAGGGCTGCACGGTGACGGGTTCCGAAGGTCTTTTTGATGTCATACTGTTCTGACAGGGGTAAAAAGCAGCCCGCAGAAACAACCTTGCCGTTCTGAATGAAACAGGCGCCGTCATGCAGGGGTGTATCGTGTCCAAAAATGGTTACCAGAAGGGCAGAAGACAAATCCGCGTTGATGCGGGTCCCTGTATCCAGAATGTCATCCATCTTTGTATGGCGCATAAAGACTGCAAGCATACCCCGCCTCTGCTTGGAAAGGATTTCAGCCGCAATGATGACAGAGTCAACGTAGGTGTGGCGGGAACGGTTTCCAAAGGTAAACCATTCGCTCTGACCCAGCTTAAGAAAAATCTTTCGGATTTCAGGCTGGAAAACAATGGCAAAACAGACTACCAGAGCAGGCGCAATCATGTTCAGCACCCAGCGCAGCATGGACAAGTCCAGAAGCAAGGCAAGGGCATAGGCAAATGCAACGATAACCGCCGCCTTAATAATCTGCAGCGCGTTTGTCTTGATGACGAGCTGATAGGCCTTGTAGAGGATAAAAGCCATAATGGCAATATCCAGAACCGGACGAATATAATTGTACAATGTTACGATATTGTCGAATGCACCCACTTTTATGACCTCAGTCTGCCTGCGCTTTTTGCAAGTCTATTCATTATACCCTATTTCTGATAAAACCGCCATAGCATCTACAGTCTCTTTTACATCATGTACCCGGACAATTGATGCCCCGTGCAGGACAGACAGAATATTTGCCGCAATCGTACCGCAAAGCCTGTCTTCCACACTTCTGCCGGTTATCTCGCCGATAACAGTTTTGCGGGAAAGTGCCATGAGTACCGGATAGGCTCCGCCACAGAGAGAACCGCAGCGGCGGATTAGTTCCACGTTTGCCTGTCTGTCCTTTCCAAAGCCGATGCCGGGATCCAGTATGATACGGTTCTCTCCTATTCCGCACTGACGGGCATAGGCAATCCGCTCAGTCAGATAGGCATTCACTTCTGCAAAAACATCCCGGTAAGATGTATTATTCTGCATATCAGAGGGAAGTCCCCTTTTGTGCATCAGTACAAGTGAAATCCCGGTCCGGGCAACATAAGGCCCCAGGTCAGCATCATCTTCCAGGGCGGAAACATCGTTCAGCATATCCGCGCCCGCTTCCACCGCCGCCTGCATGACATCTTTCTTGCGGGTGTCTATGGAAACGACAATGTTGCTGTGGCGGCGGATCTGCTGAATGACCGGCACAATACGGCGGATTTCTTCCTCAGCGTCCACATAATCTGAACCGGGGCGCGTGGACTCCCCTCCCAGGTCAATGATATCCGCCCCTTCGTCAATAAGGCGCAGAGCCAGATCTACGGCTCCCCTGCTCTTTTTCCAGAAAGAATCCGGTGTGGCATTTACAATTCCCATCACAAAGGCCGGGCGGTCTGTAGTCACTTTTCTATCCGCAAGGGAAAGAGATTTCATTCTGTCCTCTCCTCCAAAAGCCTTTTTGCTTCCTCCGCAAGATTCCGGGGGCTCATGAGGGCATCTTCGCAGATTTCACTTCTTGTACCCTGGGCAAAAAATTCATCGGGGAAGGCCTTTACGCCGGCATGCTTTATGCCATGACTAAGCAGGAGATTCTGTATGTATGCGGCTACACCACCGGTAACAACGCCATCTTCCACAAGCACAAGGGCACGATATTTTTTTGCAAGTTCAATCAGACCTTCTTCGTCCAGCGGCTTGATAAAACGAAGGGAATAAATGTCCGCGTAGATTTCTTCCAGGGCAAGGGCCCGGACTGCCTGTACGCTTTCGCTGTAAAAGCCGCCGGTGGTAACAAAAAGCACTTTTTTCTCCACGCCTTCCGATGCAAGAGCCGGAATAAGTTCTTCAACCTTGACCAGAATTCCCTTTCCCGGTTCAGGAGGGACTGAAAAGGCTTCATTTTCGGAAGGACATGACATCTTGGGGTAGCGGATTGCCACAGGCTTAGCAGCAGAAAGAGCCCAGTCAAGGCAGAGTTCCAGGTCACGGGCCGTAGCAGGGGCAAGCAGAGTCAGACCTGGTACCGGGCGGAGAAGAGCAATGTCAAAAAGCCCCTGATGTGTTTCTCCGTCACTGGGCACGACTCCGGCGCGGTCAAGGCAGAGAAGCACCGGGCGGGATGAGAGGGCAACATCATGAATAATCTGATCTACAGACCTCTGCATAAAGGTGGAATAAATTGCCGTTACAGGAAGCATGCCGCCCGCCGCAAGACCGCCTGCAAAGGTGACCGCATGTTCTTCTGCTATGCCCACATCAAAAAAACGGTCGGGAAAGCGGCGGGAAAAGGCATCAAGACCGGTTCCCTTTGCCATTGCGGCCGTAATTGCTACAATCTTCGGATTTTTTTCTGCCGCCCTGATGAGGTAGCGGCTAAAGCACTCGGTAAAGCTGAGCGTATCAAATTTTTCAAAAGTACCGTCTGAAATCTGGAAGGGACCGATGCCGTGAAAAGTAGCCGGGTCATTTTCTGCCGGAGAATAACCTTTTCCCTTTATCGTGCGTACATGTACAACGACAGGCTTGGAAAGATTGCGGACCCGTTTGAAAACTTCTTCCATTTCTGCAATATTATGCCCGTCTAAGGGGCCGACATATTCAAAACCCAGGTCTGAAAAAAGATTATTTGAAAGCAGAAAGCCCTTAAAAGCACGTTTTACACGGCTGATGAATTTTCCCAGATGTCTTTCTGAATTTGGAATGCGGTCTACCAGATGATCTATGCGGGTGCGGAAAGACTGATAGGTACGGGTCATGGTAAGACGGCTGAGGTAGCGGGAAAGGGAACCGTTATTGGGACTGATGGACATCTGATTGTCATTCAGTACCACAATGAGATTCTTTGAAAGCTGACCCGCATGACACAAAGCCTCAAAAGCCATGCCGCCGGTCAGGGCTCCGTCGCCGATTACTGCGACAACTTTTCCCTTCCGCTTCTGAAGTTCCCAGGCCACAAGCAGTCCCAGAGCCTGTGAAAGTGAGGCGGAAGAATGGCCGTTATCAAAAAAATCGTGTTCACTTTCCTGAGTGCGGGTAAAGCCGGAAATCCCGCCGTGTTTTCTAAGCGTATCAAAAAGTTCGTAGCGGCCGGTCAATAATTTGTGGGCATAAGACTGATGGCTGACATCAAAAACAATGGCATCTCTTGGACTGGAAAAAACACGGTGCAGGGCTACAGTAAGCTCAACTACCCCCAGATTACTTGCCAGATGACCGCCATTTTTTGCAACAGTATGAAGAATTTTCTTTCTGATTTCCTCAGAAAGTTCGGAGAGCTGAGATTTAGGTATTTGTTTTACATCTTTTGGCGAATGAATAGAAGAAAGAATCGTAACTCCACCCTCCCGAAAAAAAAGACCGCGCAGTACAATTACTCTCGCGGTCTTTCAAATTACGCTTTGTACGCTCGTAAGAGTGTTACTTGCTCTTATGACGATTGCGTCTAAGCATCTTCTTTCGCTTGTGTGTAGCCATCTTCTGGCGCTTTCTTTTCTTTCCACAGGGCACGACGGGCACTCCTTAGTAAAAATGTGTATTTATTATATCAAATAACGCACTTTCGTCAAGTGACATCATTGAATCCACTATTGTTTTTCGATTCTGTACTGTACTTTTCCGTTGAACAACTGACTTGCCGCAAGAGAAACGACCTTTCCGTCATTTGCATCGATGGAGGGGTCTTCTATCTTGGACATCTGGAATGCACGGCGACTTGCCGCTACAGTAATCTCATACACGTTACCAGAAAATTTAACCAATGCTTCAAGGGGGAAAATCATTCTAATCACCTCGTATATTCTATTATTATATATGAAAGTATTATTTAATGTCAAATGGTGACCGGCATTTTTTCAGGGCAAACGCATTATAATCCATTCACAAGTAAGACAAAAAGGGCACAGGCGAATGAGTTCCAACAAAAACAGACTACCGACGCGAACCCGTCGCTGAAATGCGCGGTTGAGCGAATAAGAAATTGGACTCGCTCACATGCGTTCGCTCGCCCGCTCAAAGCGATTTCTGCGCCGGAACCGCGTCTCCCGTCTGTTTTTGTACAATTCTTTTGCTTGTCTGCCCTTTTT
>DFDV01000010.1 GCA_002369025.1 Treponema sp. UBA3819
ATAAATAAAAACGGCAAGCTTACGGAAGAAGAATACAATGTCATAAAGGCTCATCCCGTCATCGGTACGCAGATTCTTGCCAACATTACCCAGACACCGAATATTGCAGACGGTGCTCATTATCACCATGAACGCTATGACGGCAAGGGATATCCCGAGGGACTTTCCGGCAAGAACATTCCCGATATCGGCCGCCTTATCGCTGTTGCTGATGCCTACGATGCCATGACGAGCAACAGAAGTTACCGCGGTTCCCTTCCTCAGGAATATGTGCGTAATGAAATTGAAAAAGGTATCGGCACACAATTTGATCCGGACTATGCAAAAATAATGCTGGAGATAATTGACGAAGATAAAGACTACAGCATGCGTGAAAAAGACTAATCGCGCATAGAAGGGCAGTAGCCTCGCAGTCTGTATAAATAGAAAACTGTGGAAAAATTATATAAAGTGTACTAAAATGGGAAGTATGGGAAGAGTAAAACTCGTTGCCGGCTTTTTTATAATCATTTCTTTTTTCTCTGCAGTGGGCATTCTGATGCTTTTTTCCAGCAAGGATAAGCGTCAGGAAGCGACCACCAGCCTGCTGATAGCCTCACATGTTTATGATTCCCTGGCAAAAGAAATATACGAGCCGATAACTATTTCCAAAACCATGGCGGCAGACAGCCTGCTGCAAACTCTTCTTAAAAATGAAGAATCCTATCCTCAGGATAAGGCGGAGGCAATTTTTTCAGACTATCTTGCCAGCCTGCGGGATAAAATGGGTTATCTTTCTACCTTTGTCATTTCTGAAAAAACACACCGCTATTACACACCTCACGGCATAGGAAAAGTTGTTAATCCAAAAACAAGTCCCTATGACATCTGGTACACGCTTTTTCTTGATAGCGGCAAACAGTATGATCTGGATACTGACCGTGATGAAGAAAACGGCTATCAGTGGACGGTCTTTGTAAATTTCCGCATCGAAGACCAGGAAGGCAAACTGCTGGGTGTATGTGGCGTTGGTCTTTTTATGAACAAACTGCAGGAACTGATAGATACATTTGAATCTGAATATCAGGTGAAAATCAATCTGATAGATTTGGAAGGTCTGGTGCAGGTAGACTCTAACTCCATCAATATTGAAAACGCATATATTGCAGAAGCAATTCTGGACAAGCCCACTGCGAACAAATTTACCTATACAAGGCGTGGCGTGCGCGGCTACCGTATGTGCCGTTACATGGAACCTCTGGAATGGCATCTGGTTGTGCAGGGCAATAATATGGAGCGGGGACTTACCATTTCACTGCTGGCATGGCTCATCACCTTCTGTCTGGTCCTCATCGTTCTCTTTATGATTATCGCGCATTTTATGCGGCAGACAGAAATTCAGCACAATCTGGCAGAAAAGTCTTCTGATGAACTTACGGGGCTTCCCAACCGCAATTACTTCCAGGAAGCATACGGCGAAATGGGAGTATTCAACACGACCCGCTATCTGTCCATGGCGGTATTTGATGTTGACAATTTCAGATATGTAAATGAGCGTCAGGACGGTGACGAAACCCTGCAGCAGCTTACAGCCCTGGTTAAGGATTCAATACAGGAACAGGGCATGCTGCTTCGCTGGGGTGGCGATGAATTTGTCGTTCTTCTGGAAATTCCTGTACAAAAGGCAGAACATGTCTTCCGCGATATATGCAAAAACATAAGGGAACAGCTGCATGTAACGCTGTCAGTTGGAATTGTAGAAATCAACCTTTCTGACAAAATCAAGACGAATTATTATCGTGCTGTACAGTTGTGCTATGCAGCAAAAGAATCAGGCGGCAACGAGGTACGCAAAGGCTGATGAAAACCAGAAGGGGAAAAATTCGGATAAGTGTACGTTCAATCCGCGCAGAACTGGCCTTTATTCTTTTAGGTTCCCTGCTGGTTGTCTTTTTGCTGATAGGAGGAATCGGTTATTATTCCCACCGCCAGACAGTCTTTGATGACATGACGGCAAAACTAACCATGATTTCTGCACAAAAGTCTTCGGAATATAACAACTGTCTGGAATCTGTTGAACGTTCCGTAGACGTGATGAAAAATCATATTCTGAACACCCTTGATTTTGACCGCCTCCGCACGGATAAAAAATACGAACAGGCTTACATGGAAGGCATTTCCCAGCGTCTGACTGATGCCGCAATGATGACAGTTGATGTGGTGTCAGCCTATTTCCGCCTGGAACCAGAAACTTACGGTGGCTCAACGGGAGTCCTTGTTACCGGAAACAAGCGGACTGGCTATATCAGTGTCCGTCCTACCAATCTGAATCTCTATTCACCTTCTGATACAAACCATGTCTGCTGGTATTACCTGCCTGTCTGGAAGGGTAGTGCCGTGTGGACGGAACCCTATGCAAATCAGAATTTGAACATCAGCATGGTTTCTTATGTTACGCCAATCTATATCGACGGTAATCTGAAGGGCGTTGTGGGTATGGATGTCAGTATGGCAACGCTCAAAGGAATTGCGGATATCATTCCCATGGACGGTGGTGGTGCCCTGCTGATGAGTGCAGAACAGAGTCTGGTTTACGCTACGGATTATCACCTGGGATTTCATTCGGCAGAGGCCAGTAACGCCATGCGTTCTATCAGCGTTCTGATGAATGAAGCCGGAAAATCAATTTACCGTTTTTCATGGAATGATTCTGACCATTATGGCGTATCCGTTCCCATCAGAAACGGCATGACCCTGGTAGTTTTTGTTTCTGAATCAGAATTTCTGGCACCTCAGTTTGTACTTTTGATGAGGCAGGCGATTGCGCTTCTGGTCTTTTTAGTCTTTGCCTGTCTGATTCTTCTTCATGTCTACAAAAAGATTTTGTCTCCGGTTTCTGAACTTACTGAAGCGTCATACCGTCTGGCACGAGGCGAACTGAACATTTCCATTCTCTACCAGTCAAAAAATGAACTGGGCGTTCTGGCAGACAGTATCCGTAAAATGTCTGTGCAGCTACGGGAATACATCATGTTCATCCGGGAACAGGCAAAGAGCGAGCGCGAGGCAAAGGAAAACGCCCTGAGTGCATCAAGAGCAAAGAGTGACTTCCTTGCAAACATGAGTCATGAAATCCGTACGCCTATAAATGCTGTTCTGGGTATGGATGAAATGATTCTCCGGGAAACTGAGGACAGTGATATCCACCGCTATGCCATGAATATCAAGCAGGCAGGAAATTCCCTGCTGAATATTGTAAACGACGTACTGGACTTTTCCAAAATTGAATCCGGCAAGATGGATTTGCTGCCAGAAACCTACGACATTTCTACTATTCTTGTGGATCTGGTTGCCATGGCTTCAGAGCGTGCCCAGAAAAAGGATCTGCGTCTGGAACTGCATATCAACCCCAGTCTGCCAAAAATGCTGGTAGGTGACAGTGTCCGCATCAAGCAGTGTATTCTGAATCTTCTGACCAACGCCATCAAGTACACCATGCAGGGAAAAGTTGTCTTCCGGGTAGATTACACTTTGGAAAGCCATGCCGATGGAAAAACAGGAATCTGGCTGCTGGTGAGCGTGGAAGATACAGGTATCGGCATAAAGAAGGAAGATATAATAAAACTCTTCCAGCCCTTTGAACGTATTGAAGAAAAACGCAACAGAACGATTGAGGGTACGGGCCTGGGACTTAACATCGTCCAGCGCACACTTGCCCTTATGAACAGCAAACTGGATGTAGAAAGTGAATACGGCAAGGGCTCAACATTTTCTTTTGTCATCTGGCAGGATGTTACCGATGTGGAACCTGTCGGCGATATCATGGAATCATACCGCAGGCGCATTCAGTTCATGGAAAAATACACGGA
>DFDV01000171.1 GCA_002369025.1 Treponema sp. UBA3819
ATTCGCCGCAAGACGGCGAACGCTCCGCGCTGCTCCAATCCCTCACGCTCTGTTTCGCTCAAGTGGTCTAGTTCTTTGCGGTAAAGTAGCCGGTTTTGCGGCAGGGACATCGCTTTCTTCTGCTTTCAGCGCAGTCAGATGGCTGACCATATCTGCGTCAATACAGAAAGAAACTGAACCTGTCTGTTCAGGTTTCAGACTGCAGGGAAAAAAGAAAAAGCAGGAAGATTAAACTAGCGGAAAAGAAAGGAAACTGGCGGGGGTGGGTATTTTTAGTCATAAACCATACTCCTGAACTTTTGTGTCGTTACCAGACTTTGGATATAACACACATACATACAAAACACAAGGTTTGTAATCCCCGCTGATTTCTGTTATGCTATAAAAAATATCACGCGTGCGGAAGGAGTTTTTCAATGGCACAGAACACAATCGGAAGTATTTTCAAAGTAACGACATTTGGCGAAAGCCATGGTGCGGGACTGGGCTGCATCATAGACGGCTGCCCCGCAGGAATTCCGATTGATCTGGATGCCGTACAGGCCGACCTTGACCGCAGAAAGCCGGGGGCAGCCTTTGACGGAAAGCACAACGCTGCTGTTACCAGCCGCAGGGAAGATGACCGGGCAGAAGTGCTCAGCGGCATTTTTGAAGGAAAAAGCGAAGGAACTCCCATCGCCTTTGTAATCCGCAACACATCCCAGCACTCAAAAGACTACGGAAATCTTGCCAGTACTTTCCGCCCCGGACACGCAGACTACGGCTACTTTGCCAAGTACGGCTTCCGCGATTACCGTGGCGGCGGTCGTTCCAGCGGACGGGAAACAGCGGCCCGCGTTGCGGCAGGAGCCATAGCAAAACAGGTACTTTGCGCAATTCTGGGAAAAGATGTACAGATTACCGCCTACACTGAGCGGGCAGCAGGCATTTCAATAGAAAAAACTGATTTTTCTGAAATAGAAAAAAATTCCCTCAGGGCAGCAGACAGCAGGGCCGCAGAAAAAATGGCGGCTAAAATCGAAGCATACCGCATGAGCAAGGACAGCTGCGGAGGAATCGTAGCCTGCCGCGTTACAGGCATTCCCGCAGGACTGGGAGAGCCGGTCTTTGGAAAACTCGACGCAGAACTCGCAAAGGCAATTCTTTCCATCGGAGCCACCAAAGGCATAGAATTCGGTGCAGGATTTGCAGCCGCCGACAGCAGTGGCAGCACAAACAACGATTCCATGAGAACCGCTCCTGACGGCAGCATAGACTTTGTCACAAACAATGCAGGCGGCATCATCGGCGGCATCTCCAACGGCGCAGACATTTTCTTCCGGGTGGCGGTAAAACCGGTTCCCAGCATTTTCCGTGAACAGAAAACCATTTTCTTTCAGGAAGACGGCACTTTTGCAGACTGCGATTTAGTCATCGAAGGCCGGCATGATGTCTGTCTCTGTCCCCGCATCGTTCCAGTCATCGAAGCCATGACAGCCATCACACTGGCAGATTTGCTTTTGCAGAACAGGGCTGCCAGAGTCTAAGAAGACTCTTTACTGCATATCTTTTCTATATTATTACATATCCTCTCTATTGCATATTCACAAAAGTCTGATAAAATAGAAAATAGAGAGGTTTCTTCTATGAAAAAACGTATACAAAAAATGTTGGGTCCCCTGCTCGCACTAGCGGCAATCGGCACAGTTTCAGCCCAGTCACGAAAAGTTGAAGTCTGGGATTTTGGCGGCGTTCAGGCAAAGGACGCAGAAAACCATATTTCCGTTGCAGACATCGACAAGGCTGACATTATCGGTCCGGACGGCAAATTTACCGGCGGCGATCTGGTCTTTGGCGACCTTACGCTCAAAACCGATAAAAATGACCGCGCCTACTACAACGGAAAAAAGAACTACGGTGACCAGGGATATTCTTCCTTTGATTTCCAGGACGGCTACCTTGCAAACGGTTTGTATTATGCAAACGGCAAGGGCGGCGAAAAAAAGCGCTACATGCTGATTAAAAATGTACGCGCAGGCGATACGATTACCTTCTACGCACGAATCAGCAACAGTGGCGACGAAAAAATTCACTTTGCCAGCGTAGATGACAGCGGCGAAAAGACAGGTCTTCAGGATGAAGAAGCTCCCCTTGGTGCCGTTTCAAAAAAATATTCCTATGTGGCAAGCGCAGACGGTGCCTACAAGGTATATGCAGACGCAAATGTGGGAAAGCCTGTTTACTACAGACTGGTGCGCACTCCCGCCGTTGAAGTCAGGGGCTCACTTCTTTCCATTCCCGCAGGAAACGCCAGCCTGAACTTTGTAGACCAGAATACAAAGCAGACTATTGCGGCAAAGATTTCCGGAAAATCCTATACAGCAGGACTTGCAGCCGGTCACATCTATACGGCAGTCCTCACAGGCATCAAAGGCTACGGCGTAAATTCTGCGTCAAAAGTAGTTGCATTAAAAGCAGAACAGACAGGAAGTTTCATGGCAAACCTTACCATTGCCGAACAGAAAACCTATAAAATCTCCGGCAAAGTAATTGGTCTTGCAGCAGATTTCAATCCTGCAAATATGAAAGTGGTCTTCAACCCGCCCAAAGGTTCAACCTATCTTCCTTCAGAAGCAGCAGTTTCCGGCTCAAACGGAAATTTCACCTATGCGGGCGAACTGGAACCGGCAGTAGCATACACTGCCAGCCTTTCAGGTGCAAACGACTATGTCATCAAATCAGGAGCGGCGGCAGAAAATACCGAGGCTTTTGTCCAGGACATCACGCTTGCCCTCAAGCCGGTATACGAAGTTAAAGGTTCATTCTTTGGTCTGACCAGTCCCCTTCCCTCTGAAATTTCCTTTAAGAATATTGAAGACGGCTACACCTACAAAGGCAGTATTTCCGGCACAGGCTACAGCGTAAAACTGCGTGACGGCTCCTATGAAGTAAATGCAGAAACAGCAAAGGCCGCCACAAAGAATCATGTTGTCGTGGCAGGAAAGCCCCTCAGCAAAGACATCAAACTTACGGCAAAGGACAAGACTCTGCAGCCCGTCAGCCTCAAAAAAGACATCTATGTAGGCGGAAAAAAGGCTGACTACGCAAGCGTCCGCGAGGCAATTATCGCCGTAGAAGCAATGAATCCCCAGTCAGAGGCAGACCGCGTAACCATTCATATCGCACCCGGCGTATACCGCGCCCAGCTGATTGTGAACGCTCCCTACATCACCCTCAAAAATGATACCCCTGAACAGGAAGTAAAACTCACCTGGTACTATGGTATCGGCTACAAGTATTACAGTGCTGATGAAAAGGGTTATTATGATGACGACCTGGCATACGACAAGTTCAATAAAAAGACTGTCGCCCGCTGGGGTACTGCAACACGCGTCATGCCCAGTGCAAAAGGCTTCAGGGCAGAAGGCATTACTTTTGAAACCTCATTCAATAAATATGTAACTGATGAAGAAATTGCAGACGGCGTAGAAAGCGACGGCTCCATTCAGTTTGTCCGCAAGCTGAATTCTGATGTCCGTTCAAAAAAGGCTACGGAACGTTCTGCGGCAATGTGTTCAGAAGCTACAGAAGCAGAATTCTACAACTGTAAATTCCTGGGTTCACAGGATACCCTCTACACAGGAAGCGGTACAAAACAGTTTTTCAGAAACTGTTTTATCGAAGGAAACACTGACTTTATCTTTGGTGACGGCGATGTTGTGTATGAAAACTGCGAAATCCGTTTTGCAGGCTACACAGACATCAAAGTGGCAGGCTATCTGACAGCGGCAAGAAATGCCCTCGCAAAAGGCTATCTCTTCTACAACTGTACGGTAAGCGCAGACAACGCAGTTTTCCAGAATCCCGGCGTATTTGGCCGCCCCTGGGGACCTGACGCAAGTGTTGCATGGATTAACACAATCCTGGGCACAGAAAACATCATCGACCCCATGGGCTGGACTGACATGAGCGGCAACCTGCCCAAGAACGCACACTTTGCAGAATACAACAGCATGTGGAATTCAAAGGCCGTTGCTACAAATGAGCGCAAGGGTGGAGTTCTTAAAGATGCAAAAGGCTATGATCCCCAGTCTTACTTTGGCGGATGGAAACCTGCATATTACGAGAGCGAAAAGACAGAAAAGCTGAAGTTCTCAAAGAAACCCAGTTTTACAACTGATGATGACATCAACACTCCCTATCCGGGACACACCATCACCCTGCACTATTCACTGGGCAAAGCCGACAAGGCTGACATGTCTCTGATTCAGTGGTACAGGGATGACAAACTGGTAAAACAGTCAGCAGGCTACGCAGACAAGACCTACTTCATCACAAAAGAAGATTCAGGTCATATCATCAAGGCTGTCGTTACTCCCATGACCAGAGATGGTGCAAAGGCAGAAAGCGCAGGCGCAAAACTTGACGCAAAGGTAAACGATGGCTATGCAGTTCCTTCAAAAGGTGCAGCAGATCGTCCCCGTGCACTGGGCAAGGTTAATGTATTCCTCGCAGGTGACTCAACGGTAAAAGACTACAGCGCAGAAGGCATGTGGAGCAGCGGAAAAACCCGCAATGAAGGTGCATGGGGTGAATTCCTGCAGAACTGGTTCAACGACTCTGTTTCAGTCCAGAACTATGCAAACGGAGGACGCTCAACCCGCAACTTCATCAACGAAGGAAGCCTTGCAAAGATTGCAGAAAAAATCGGCAAGGGAGACTACCTTTTCATCCAGTTTGGTCACAACGACTGTTCCAACGGACAGGGGTATCTGGAAGACCGCTATGTTCCTCTGGGAGAACCCAATAAGAAAGGCATCTATCCGGTAACTGCAGGCAAAAAAGTTTCAACTCCGGCTTCTTACTCCAGCAAATACGGCCCGGAATTCTATTCCTACAACTGTGGTGGCACTTACAAATGGTATCTCAAGCAGTACATCGATGTGGCAAGAAAGGCTGGTGCAACTCCTGTTCTGGTTACTCCGGTAAGCCGTGTATATTTTGAGGGCATGGATGGAAAAATCGGTCCTCACCACGACTCAAAGGATACGACCACAAAGACACAGGTAACACGCAACAACGCCTATGTTGAAGCAGTCCGCCAGCTGGCAAAAGAAGAAAAAGTTGCCCTGATTGACGGTTTTGAAATCACAAAGAGCCTGTATGAAAAGTCTTATGCAGAGACCAAGAAAACAGACGAAGCCTTTGCCCTTATGTTCACCGGTGACAAAACCCACAACAACAAACTGGGCGGCTTTATCATCGCAGGCGAAATTGCAAAGGCTATCAAAGCAACACTTCCCGGACTCAAGACCAGTGTCGTTCACCCGGTTAAGGCAATCGGCGAAAACAGCGACGGAAAACTGATGTTCAGCGTAGGAAGTGACGGAAAAATCACCTGTGACGATGCATACTGGCAGGAATACACTCAAACTCTGATGAACGGAATGGACAAGAAATAAAATGAAAAAGATAACCCGCACACAAAAGACAATTACTCTCGCCGGAGCAGGCGCTCTGATTCTTGCAGCCTTAACGCTATCCTTTACAGGCTACATAAACGGATTCAAACATCCGGAAAGGCTCAGCAGTCCCACAAGTGAACAGCAGGCCTATCTTACGGACTATCTGAATCAAACCTATCCGGCAAAGAGGGTAAATGTCCTGCGCGGGTTGCCTTATTCTACGGTGGATGCCAAGCTGGATATCGCAGCGGAATCCGCCATTCTGATTGACACGGCAAATGGCTGCGTCCTTTATGAAAAAAATGCAGACGAAGCCATTCCGCCGGCGTCAATTACAAAACTCTTTGTCATGTACATTGTCTTTCAGGAAGTGGAGTCAGGACGCATCTCTCTGGATGATGTAGTGCCTCTGCCCGAAAGCAGCTGGGCAATCAACCTGCCTTCAGACGCATCCCTGATGTTTCTGGGACAGGGGCAGATTGTCACCCTCAGGGAACTCATGCAGGGACTTGCCATTGCCAGCGGAAACGATGCGGCAATCGCCGTGGCAAGTTACATCAGCGGAAACGTAAAAGACTTTGTTGCCCGCATGAATGAAGAAGTCCAGAAACTGGGACTCAAATACACCCATTTTGAAGAACCTAGCGGCTACAGCGAAAAAAACATTACCACCGCAAGGGAACTGGCATCCTTTGCCCGTGTTTACATCAACCGCTACCCCCAGTCAATTGAAGAATTCCACTCCCTCAGGGAAATTGAATATCCCAAAAAGGAAAACCTTGCCCCCTGGATGAAAAACCGGGGAAACAGCATGGCAGTCAAACAGTGGAATACAAATGTGCTTTTGCGTTCTCTGGAAGGATGCGACGGCTTAAAGACTGGTTTTATCTACGAAAGCGGATTTAACATTGCCCTCACCGCCAAAAGAAATGGTGTCCGCTATCTTTCAGTCACCATGCGGGGACCGGGGAAAAATTCCAGCGAAGGCAATTTCTACCGGCAGCAGGATGGCACAAGACTCATGGAATGGGCATTTTCTTCTTTTTCTGACTACATTCCTCTTGAACATATTGCCCCTTCCTACACGGTTGCCGTTACTGGCGCCCAGGGCAAATTTGTCCGTCTTGTTCCGGCATGGACAAACATCATTTCTGTGCCCCACATCACGGGAGAAAGTGCAGCCGATGCCGTAAAAGAAGTTCATGTAGAAATTACAAAGCCTGATTTTATCTACGGCGGAGCACTGGCCGGCCAGGATTACGGTCAGATTGTATACAAACTGGGAAATATCGTGCTTGAAACGGTTCCCCTGGTAGCCGACCGCAATGTAGAAAGGGCCGGCGTCTGGGGAAGATTCTGGGGAATGATTGCGTCACGCTTTTTGCGGACTAAATAAAGAGCCGGATAGGCACAATTTCGTAGCCGGCATCCCAGAGGGCACTTATAAGTAAATCAAGTTTATCATAAAGATAGTCGCTGCGGCTGCCTTTTGAAATGCCGGTGATTACGGGAATTATGGTCATATCACGGGCATTTGCCGCGTAATAAGAAATAATTTCCGAAGCAGTCAGATAATTCTCTTTATTCTTCAAAGCCTCTTCAAAAGTCTGGGTATCAAGGCTCCATTTACCGCAGTCCACATAGCGGTAACCACTGGCATTGGCAGCCTTTCTCATTTCAGCCGTTACGCGATAGAAGGGAGCATGCCAGAAAAGCGAAAGTTCTTTTCCCGTTGCTGCATAAAATTCATCTTCATTGCGGGCAAGACCGCGGCGGATAAAATCGTCATCCACAACAAATCCTTTTCCCGTTAAGTCCGCATTGGTAAAGAACATGGAAGCGCATTCGTAACCGCAGGCCGCAACCTGTTTTGCCTCTGCCGGATAGCGGCGGACAAATTCACCGTTTATGAAGAAGGTAGCAGGCACATCGTATTCCTTAAGAACAGAAAGAATGCGGGTAAGACCGTCTGCACTGTCCGCTGCGTCAAAGGCAAGAACGAGTTTTTTGGGAGCGGCAGTCTTTACCGCAGTAGCCGGGAACAGAGCCTTATTTTCCACCCCACCCGTCAGATTGCGGATGTAGAGCGTGTTCTTGTAGCGCTGGTTTGCCGTAGAACCGACAAAGACACGGTAGCGGCCGTTCTGGACTTTAATCTGGGGCTCATAGCCTGCTGAAGTCTGGGAAGATTTTTGCCAGACATTGTGGGCTTCATCATAATCATATAATACCGCAAGATTTACAGCATCCTGGGCTACAATAGAAGCATCTTTTTTCCAGTAGACAAGGTTTGCCGCAGAAAGGAAGCGTATTCTTGCCTCTTCTTTTGAACTATATCTCCATTCGCGCACGGCAGAAACAGAACCGACATAGAGCGTTGCATTACCGTGCCAGACATAAGAGACAATTTTTTCTACCGGAAGGCGGGCCAGATTTTTCCACAGGGAAATATCGTACACATACATTGTGTCGCCACTGGAAAATGCGATTGTCTTTCCGTCAGGTGAAAGCAGGGGTTTTCCGGGATTTTCAATAACAGAAAGCTGGGTAAGTTTTTCATCCAGACGATAGACTGTAGAACGCAGGGCACCGTCTGTATTTCCGATAATATCTACCCAGAGAATGCCGGCATTGTCTTCTGCCCAGAAAAGTTTAATCGAAATGACTGAACCGCGGGCATCGGTAAAGGGCTTTGAATATTCCGGCATGAGGCTTGCAAAACCTTTTGTGGTCAGGCGGTAACTGGAAATAAATTTTGTTCCCTGCAGCACAACCATTCTGTCGGCAGTAGCGTTCACATAGAGATGGTCTGTTAGAGGGTCAAAGGGAAGAGGCAGACGGCCAATAACGGTACCGCTTCCCACCATGGGGGCATACATGCCGCGGGTATAGAGTTCATTTGAATTTACGCGGTAAACAATATCGTGGTCTACATAGACAAGGGTCTTACTGCCTGCCCAGCAGACTGCATTTATCTTTCCGCCACCGATTTTGCGGAATTCCTCAGTCATCTGCACCTGCTGAAAAGCAGCCTTGGGGTCGCAGAAATAGATTGAACCGTTTTTTTCATAGATGACTGTTGAACTGTCTGGAGACCAGAGAACCGGCACTTTTTCAAAACTAAAGTCCGCATGCTCATCCAGCAGGGTTTCCGTAAAAGTAGAGGCATTTTTAAGGATAAGCTGACCGGTTGCCACGCCGGTCTTGCGCACATAGCACATCCACTTTCCGTCCGGGCTCACAGCCTGAGGTCCCAGGCGGATAGACTCTGCGGGAACAGACTCACTTCTCTGAATCCATGCCAGAGTGCCGTCATTTATTGCATAGCGGGCAGTTCCGTAGCGGTTTCTGACCTGAAGAATGGCACCGCTGGAGAGAACTTCCATTTTTTCGGGAAAGCATGTAAGAATTTTTGAGCCGGAAGATTTTGACGCATCAGCTAAGAATGCAGTCTTGTAGGAAGGACTTCCGGCAAGAGAATGAGCTACAGTAAAAACAACCTGATTCTGGCTGTTTATATCCGGATTTTCAAAAGAAATTTCAGCAGAAAGACTAAAAGCGGCTGTAAAGACAACCGCTGTAACAGAGATTTTATGCTTCATCCAGCACAAAATGTTCATTTATGCATCTCCGCGCTCAGAACAAGGACATTCAAATCCTTTTCCAGCTCATCAAGCTGACTTTCCAGTCTGCGAAGCCGCTTTTCCCGGTCATCAGCCTGTTTTTCTTCCAGTCTGGAGAAAACGGAATCAAGTACTTCCTGATTGTCCGCCACTCCGATACGAGACATACCGCACCAGGGACAATAGATGAATTCTCTTTCAATCGTCCGACCACATTCTTTACAAACGCATACTGACTTCATAGTCTCTTCTCCACAGGATATGTCTATTTTACTTCAGAAGTGTCAAAGGGTCTACCAGTTTACCATTCTTGTAGACCGTTAAATGCAGGTGGGGACCGGTGGAATAGCCTGTTGAGCCTACCAGACCGATTCTTGTTCCCTGACTTACACTCTGACCTTTACGGGCAAGAATCTTTGACATGTGACCGTACAAAGTCTGATACCCGTTGCCATGATTTATGATAACATAGTTTCCGAAAATATTCGACCAGCCCGAATAGACGACGCTGCCGCTCATACAGGCGTAAATAGGAGTTCCCGTAGGACAGGCCATATCAACACCAGTATGAGAAGATTGAACGCCGGTAAAGGGATCCTTTCGTATGCCAAAGCGTGATGTAAGCCTCCAGGCGGCCTTAATGGGATAGGTAAAGAGTTCTCCCATAGCCTTGCGCAGGGAGTTGGCATCCATTTTTGCACCCGGCACAAAAAGTTCCTGCCCGACAGAAAGAATGAGCGAAGACAAATCATTGGTATCTGCCAGTTCTTCAACGCTCACATGATATTTTACGGAAATAGAATTCAGTGACTCACCTTTTCTTACCGTATGAATCAGACCGTCCATGGAAGGAATGCGGAGTTTTTGTCCTGCACGGAGGGTACGCACATTGTCAATGTCATTTATGGCAATCAAAGTAGAGATATTACCCAGACCAAATTTACGGGCAATAGTACTGATTGCATCGCCACTCTTTACCGTATAAGTGCTGAAACTTACCGGCTGACCGATTCCCAGACTTGCAGGAGTAAGGATTTTACCGTCATCAGAAAGAACATTGCCGTTTTCGTCAAATTCATCCTCGTTTGATTCTATGGCAAATTTGGACATGGCTGCTGTAAGAGCCTCAAGTTCAGAATCAGGATTTGTCTCAAAAAGTACAGGATTTCCGTGAGTTTCCAGATAATCCGACACGCGGAACATGGTCATGGGGACCAGTATGCACATAGCCAGAAGGGGAATGAAATATTTGTAAAAGGCAGACTTTGAAAGCCAGCGGATATTCAGTGCGCGGGAAATAGCATATCTGTGTTTTGCAAGGGCATCAAAAGAAGCATGAGTTCTATTATAGCGGACACGCTGAGGTCTAAAAGGCTGAACATGCATTTTTGGCAGACTGGGCAGACGAAAATTTGATTTTTCGCGCCTGACATTGGCTGCACCCACGTAACTGATTATTTCCATATATCTTTTATCGTCAGAAAAAGTATGCTATATTAGATAAAAGACATAAAAAGACTATGACTGACGACAAAAAAAAACTGGTTCTTATCGTATGTATCGGGCTGGTAATCGGCCTCTTCCTCAAACTTTTCGTTGTAGATGTTCTGCACGTTTCCGG
>DFDV01000221.1 GCA_002369025.1 Treponema sp. UBA3819
GGTAGAACATGGGGCAGATGATGTCGACGTATTCTGCCAGCAGTTCAACATCCTGTCCGGTGCGTGTGCCTGAGCGGTACCAGCCGTTTGCCCCATAAATATCAATTCCGATGGGAGCGTCGATGTTTTTTCGTGCGTAGGACAGGAAGGAAACCAGTGCACTTTCCTTGTCCATGCCTTCACTTCTCCAGCGATACTGAGCAGAAGCCATGTTTTTTCCGTCAGTGGGGAAGCGGATATAGTCAAACTGAATTTCATCAAAACCGCGGGAAATCAATTCCTGTGCTATGCGAACATCGTATTCCCAGACTTCGGGACAGTAGGGATCAACCCAGTTTTCATCGTAATAGGTGAGTTTTTTTGAAGTTTCGCCGGTAGTTTCATCGGTTACTTCTTCATATCCTTTGGTGCCCACCCAGGCTGTATTTGTAGAACGGTTCCAGACAGCATATTTTCCCTTGCCGTACTGAGACAGATGTTTGTCCTTAAAGACAACGATACGGGCTACCAGATAAATGTTGTCTTTTTTAAATTCACTTACAAAATGCTCAAGGTCCACACTGTAGCGGCTTACAAAACCTTTTTCCGTAATCAGGGGGTCTTTGGTGTTGTAGCGGAGCAGGCCATAGTCATCCTTCATATCTATGACCAGAGTGTTGAGCTTGTTGTTGAGGATAATTTTCTTGTATTTGGCAATGCCTTCGTCTGTGGTGACATGGTTTGCCGGACAGTAGATTGCCTTGCGTCCCAAAGCCTTGTCTGCATATTTTGAAGTACAGAGTTCCGGTTTGAGCATCCACAGTTCGTTCAGGGAAAGACCGTTGCCGGAACCCTGGGGAATCCAAGCCGCATAGAGGGTGTCACTGGGAGCGAGAACAGTAAAATATGACTGCCAGTTTTTAAAAGCCTGGGGAACAGTACCGCTCTGCATATCCTGGGCAGTGGGAACAAGTGCGGCAACTTCGCCGGGACGCGTATAAAGAAGCTGTGCGCCATCCCAGAAGAGACCGTCTATCGTGTCTACCGGTTCTGTGCCTGTGTACAAAATGTTTGCCCGCTTATCATTCCAGTTAAAGCGATAAATGTTGGGAAGATATGACTGAGATACAAAAATTTCTGTTACCGGAAAACCATCCGCGCCTGTAAAGACAACCGGCAGAATATCGGCAATTTCATCCGGATAGCTTTGGGTGGGCATGGTTTTGAAACCTGCAGAAACATCATTCCAGCGCGGCTTTGCCCTTTCAGGCAGATAATATGAAAAGCCGAAAATAGGGTGCGACATGAAGACAGCCAGTTCTGTTTCCGGCGGAAGGGCGGGAACTTTTTTTCCGTCAGGAGTAACGCTTGCGGCTTTTCCTGTTCCGGGTTTTGTCATGCTTGCAACGGCAACTGCCTTGATTCCCGCCGTGCTGTCACTCATGGAGCCGATACTGCGCCAGGTTTTTCCTGCATCATAGGTGATAAAAACATTGTCTTTTGTTGCAGTGACAAGGATATTTGAGTCTGTGGGATGAACAGACAAGTCTTTCAGCTGATGAATCTGCTTGTGAAAGCTGGTATTTGTACCGTCATATTCCTTAATGGTCAAAAAAGGCAGACCTTCATTGCGGAATTCAAAAGTAACCAAATCACTGCTAGTGAGAATTCCCTTGGAAGTCATCATAAACCAGCGGTCACCTGTGGAGCCGTCTTCTTTGCGCTCGGAAGTGCGGATGATTTTGGAGACTTTCCCCCCTGTCCACAGAGGAATTGCCGTACGAACTGAAGAAATTTTGTACAAGCCGCTTTCGGCACCTGCCAGCATGAAATTTGAAGGATCTGCTTCACTTTCCGCGGATAGACCTCCTATGCTGGCCGCTGTTACGGGAGGATTGGAAGACTGAGCGAGGGCATATGATGGTTTTGTTGAACGAGCCGATGCCTGACATGATACGAGAAAAATGGCAAAGACGATATTTACATACAGTTTACGCATATCATCTTTATCGGCAAAAAAATGAGCCGGTTTAACGGGAAATGAAAAAAGTAGAAGGTCTTAGAAAACTTTACAGGCGGTAGCGGGAGCGGATAATTTGTTTTTTTATAGAAGAATCTTCTCCGGCCCAGATTATGCGGGTGCTTTCAATGTCAATCAGCTCTGCGTGAACATAGTAGGAACGGATAGACACGGTGTCTGAGCTGTCGATGATTGTTTTTATGGAGCCGACCATCATATAGTCTGCACCCAGTTCGTTGCGCAGTGCTTTTGCCGTTTCCAGATTTGCAAAATCCTGCTGGCTCAGTCGTTCTGCGCGGATTGCCAGACGCTCGTCTGCATCGGCAACGAATTCCAGTTTTTCGCTGTTCAGGAGGGCACTTTCAATCTGCTTGGAAAGAATTTTTGTGTCGATGTGCTCGTCGCTCTGGTTGCGGATTCGTCCCACAATGACAACAGGAAGCCTGCCATTTTTTTTGGTAAAGGCGGCTACAGAAGGATTTGCGGCACAGTCGTTTACCAGATGGTCTGCAACCAGCCGTACGTCAATGTCGTTCCAGTAGCCGCTCAAATCTACCTGTTCTTCTGCACTGATTCTGTCTACAGTCTGACTTTTTCCCGTGGACATACAGGAAAAGGCTGTGAGTGAGCAGGACAGACAGAAAAAGCAGGCAATGCGCTTGAGCGGCGGTAACATGGAAAAACCTTTGTTTTAGCCGATGATTTTCTTTACTGCTTCGATGATTTTTGCATCTTTTGCGTCACGCAGGAAGTATTCCTTAAAGTGTTCGCCTGCAAAAGAGCCCTTTACCAGGTCAGCATCATACTTTACGAGGCCTTCCAGAATCTCAACGAAATCCTTGTAGGTTACTTTCTTTACTTCGTCAAGGATTTTTTTGTTGCGCTGTTCAGGAACGGCACGCTCACGGGGATAGCCCTGACCGGCAGGCTCACAGAAAAGTTTTTCAAAAATGTATTCCAGATTCAGGTCTCCGCCCCATCCGAATCCTTTTGCAAAGGGAATGGCGATGGCGTTTCCGTCGTTAATCTGTGCGAATGTGTATGCATCCAGGGGATCTTCTACGTGTCCGCAAATGACACCCGGGAAGCTGTTGAGGGCAAGCATTGCTCCTTCGCCTGTACCGCATCCAGTGATTACATAGTCTGCAGCTCCAGAATTGAGCAGGGTAGCCGCCAGAATTCCGTTCTGTACGTAAGTGAGCTGAGCCTTGTCGTCAGCAGCGTACATACCGTAGTTCACAACTTCAAATCCCTTGGGCTCTACGACTTTTTTGAGTGCGTTAAAGATAACTGCATTTTTTGCAGCCTGGCTGTTTTCATTGATCAGTGCGATTTTCATATATGCCTCCTATAAAAACTCCGCGTCAGCGGTTGTGCAGGATGACTCCTGTTTATTGTAAACTGTTTTATAAAAAAGATTCTTGCCTTAGAGACCGTCATCTTCACCTGAACTCAAAATATATGTCTGAGTCATTTTGTCCAGA
>DFDV01000110.1 GCA_002369025.1 Treponema sp. UBA3819
TTTAAGGATATCAGCAAAGTTTCATCCCTTAAGGCTGGAGATAAAGTCTATGTGCAGAAAATGCATAAGGCTGTTGCTCTCTTTGTGCTCGGATCAGAAAACATTGAGAACGGCATGAACATTCTGGGAGCCCATATCGACAGCCCCCGTCTGGATGTAAAACAGAATCCCCTCTACGAAAAAGATTTCCTTGTCTACCTGAATACGCATTATTATGGCGGCATAAAAAAATATCAGTGGGTAACCCTTCCGCTTGCCCTGCATGGCGTAGTCTGCAAAAAGGACGGAACAAGCGTGCAGGTGAGTGTGGGCGAAAAGCCGGAAGACCCTGTTTTTGTCATTTCTGATATTCTTCCTCACCTTGCCCAGAAGCAGATGAAGGAAAGTGCGGCTGATTTTATTCCCGGTGAAAATCTGGATTTGATTGTCGGTTCTGAAAATCCTCCTAAAGCAGATGCAAATGATTCTGCGGAAAAGGATGCAAAGGACAAGGCAAAGAAAAATATTCTCGCAATTCTGGAAAAATCCTACGGCATAAAGGAAGAAGATTTTGGTTCCGCTGAACTGGAAGTTGTTCCGGCCGGAATGGCAAGAGACTGTGGTTTTGACCGCTCTCTTATCCTTGCTTACGGACAGGATGACCGCTCCTGCGCCTACACATCTGCCCGTGCCCTCTTTGAAAGTTCAGCAGGAAAGCGCACGAATGTCTGTCTCTGTGTGGATAAAGAGGAAATCGGCTCCGTCGGCGCAACAGGCATGGCAAGCCATTTCTTTGAAAATGCTCTGGCAGAAGTTATTGCCCGCATGGAGAAAGGCTATTCAGAACTCACCCTGCGCCGGGCCCTTGCCAACAGCAATATGCTTTCAAGTGATGTAAATGCCGCCTACGATCCCATGAATGCTGATTTGTTTGACCGCCAGAACGCATCATTCCTTGGTGGAGGCATTGTATTTAACAAGTATACCGGAGCCCGCGGAAAGAGTGGGGCCAGCGATGCAAATCCGGAATTTATTGCTTCCCTGCGAGCCCTGCTTGATCAGCACCATGTTTCCTATCAGATGGCAGAACTTGGCAGAGTAGACCAGGGCGGTGGCGGAACGATTGCATACCTTGCGGCAAAGTACGGCATGAATGTGCTGGATGCGGGTGTGCCTGTTCTTTCCATGCATGCCCCCTGGGAACTTACCAGCAAGGAAGACCTTACCCAGGCTTATGACGCCTACAGTGCTTTCCTGTCCCTGTAGAATCAGATTTGCAGATGAGCAGAAACTGCAGAAATGTAAATCTTGTAACGGACTGAAAAATCTGCTATAGTCACAAAGAGGATTTAAAGTATTATGGAAGAAATTGACCGCAAAAATGAAGACGACGAGATTTCTCTGATTGATTTGTTTGCAGTTCTTTTGCATTACAAATGGATGATAATTATTTTTTCAGTGCTGGCAATGGCAGGTGCTGTTGTTTTTTCAATTATTTCACTCAAACTGCCGCCTGAAAAATCTCCTCTGCCCAACACCTATACTCCAAAAGCCCACATGCTTATCAAGGAGTCTTCTTCGGGAGGCGGCGGGTTTTCTTCCATGCTTTCTTCTTCCGGCCTGGGTGGGCTTGCAAGTCTTGCAGGCGTGAACGTGAGCGGTGGTTCTACAAATTCTTCCCTTGCCGTCTACCTTGCTTCATCAAATCCCCTTCTAGACGCTGTAACAGATAAATTCGGCATCATCGAAAAATATAAGATTAAAAAGGCAGTTCGTGCCAGCAGCCGCAAGGCCTTGCAGAGGGTACTCAAGGCAGAAATGGATGACGAGTCTTCAGTCTTTACCGTTTCCTTTACCGATATTGACCCGGATTTTGCCCGCGAAGTGGTCAATTTTGTTGTGGACTGGCTGAGCCAGCGTTTTGAGGAACTTGGTCTGGACAATAACAAGATTCAGAAAGAAAATCTGGAAAAAAACATTCAGTCAAGCTATAACGAAATTCTCCGCCTGGAACGTGAAGCCCGCAATCTTGGTTCCAGAGTTAGCGGAGCAACAACAGCCTGGGATATCCCTACGGTCGCTACGGGAACTGCAAAAATTCAGATGGAGCTTGAGGCTCAGAAACAGGTTTACACACAGCTCAAAACTCAGTATGAACTGCTCAAAGTTCAGATGCAGAGCGAACAGCCTGTTTTCCAGATTCTCGAACGGCCTGAAATCCCGGACTTAAAGTCTGGACCTAGCCGCGGAAAACTCTGTATTATCATCACTTTTGCAGCCTTCTTTCTGTCAGTATTCCTGGCTTTTGCATTGAATGCCTTTAAGAATATCAGAAACGACCCCGAGGCATGGGGTAAATTGACTCAGAAAAAAACGGAGTAGGTAATGAAAAGGATAATTGCTGCCCTGACTCTCTCAGCATTTTTTTCATCTGCTTTCGGCCAGTCACTGGCTGCTAACAGGCTCATGAATTCGTCAAATTCGGTTGCAAATAATGAAGTTCAGAATGCTTCTGGTGATATGGATTTGCTGATTGCAGACCCCCAGCTGGCTATGTCAATGCCCAACTATCAGGTGACGGCTGGTGATGTCTACACACTCGCCTTTGCCATGGGTTCTTCTCCCGTATCATTCAGTCTTCCTGTTGATTCTACTTATCGCCTCCGTGTTGCAAATATGGGTATCTTAAACTGTAAGGGGCTGACCTTCAATGAATTGAAAAGCCAGGTTGAATCTCTTGTAAGCAAGAACTATCCTATGGGCGGTGTTCAGTTTGTTCTCACGGCACCCTCTGTCTTTTTAATCAGCATCAGCGGAGAAGTAAAAGAGACTACGGAACGCAAGGCATGGGCATTAACCCGTCTTTCTGCATTCATCTCATCCAGTCTTACGGATTATTCTTCCCTCCGTTCCATTTCTGTTATTTCTGAGGACGGAGAGAAAAAAGATTTTGACCTTTACAAGGCAAAGAGGGACGGTGATTTTTCACAGGATCCCTACCTGCGCCCGGGTGATAAGATTGTCATAAACCGTATTGACCGCAAGGTTACTCTTGGAGGTCTGGTTGAACGCCCCGGTGTGTATGAAATTCTTCCCGGTGAAAACCTTAAGGATTTAATTGAAAAGTACGGCGGCGGACTTGCTCCTCTGGCTGATACTACCCGCATTGAATTGTACCGCCTGCACAAAAGCATTGATGGTGCCGGTATGATTTCATATCTTACGGAAAAAGACATAGAAAGCAATTATCCCCTTTACTGCTATGACAAAATTTCCATTCCCTCTTATGAGGAATTAAAAGATGTTATGTATATGCAGGGTGCGGTAGGTACAGGTATTGCTGACCCCGAAAAACAGACGACTGTAAAAATTGCTGTCAGATTCTATGTTGGAAAGGACTATGCAGTTCTGGTACGCGAGCACAGGGATCTTTTTACCGCAGCGTCAGACTTGCAGAGTGCCTATATCATCCGCACGGAAAATGGCGAGGAAAAACATGTTCCCCTACAATTACAGAAGATGCTGTATGACGGCGATTACTACAGCACGGAAATGGTTCAGGAAGGCGACATTCTGCTTGTACCTTTCAAGCTTTTCTATGTTACGGTCTCCGGGGCTGTTGCCAAGCCGGGCCGCTTTCCCTACATTCCTGACCGTGACTGGCGTTATTATGTAGGACTTGCAGGCGGTATTGACTCTTCCCGCAACTCTCACGAAAAGATGGATATTCTGGCCCCCGATGGAAGCCCTCTGGATAAAGAAGAATATATCCTGCCGGAATCAACTATAGATGTAAAGGAAAATTCTTTCTGGTATAAATGGAATAAAGTTGCACCGACGGTTACAACCATCCTTTCAATTGTATCTACAACGCTTGCAATCATCATTTCTGCAAACGCACTGAATAAATAACGACAAGTTGCCTGCATCAAGGCCTGCGTCTTATAACGAAAAAGCCTGCACTTCATTTGAAGTACAGGCTTTCTTTTTATCCGGATAAATCTATTTATGCTGATTTTTGCTCGGAAAGAAGTTTTGTAAAGTCAATGGATTCTTTCTGCTCCACCATTTCTTTTGTAACTTCAAGCTTTTTCTTTCCCTTAATGCTGGGGGCTTCGTACATCAGATCCATCAGCATTTTTTCTACGATTGCGCGCAGGCCGCGGGCACCTGTTTTCTGCTTGATGGCAATGCCAGCAATTTCTTCCAGTGCATCATCGGTAAAGGTCAGGTCAAGGTCGTCAATGGCAAAAGATGCCTTAAACTGCTTGGTAATTGCATTTTTTGGTTCTGTAAGGATGCGCTTTAAGTCTTCCTTGTTCAGTTCCTTAAGGGCAACATTGATAGGCATACGGCCAATCAGTTCCGGAATCAGACCGAATTTTACCAGGTCATCAGGCGTACACTGATTCAGCAGTTCCATGCGTTCTTCTTCGCTCATCTGACCGATGTTGCTTCCAAAGCCCATGGAATGGTCTGCAATGCGCTGCTCGATAATCTTGTCCAGACCCACAAATGCTCCTCCCAGAATGAAAAGAATGTTTGTGGTGTCAATTTCAATCATTTCCTGATTGGGGTGCTTGCGTCCACCCTGGGGCGGAACAGAAGCATTTGTACCCTCGATAATCTTGAGCAGGGCCTGCTGAACACCTTCGCCGCTTACATCACGGGTAATGCTGGTGTTTTCGCTCTTGCGTCCGATTTTATCAATTTCGTCAATAAAGATGATTCCGCGCTGGGCAGCCTGAATGTTTCCGTCTGCGGCGTTAATCAATTTTAAGAGTACATTTTCTACGTCTTCACCAACATAACCTGCTTCGGTGAGGGTAGTTGCGTCTGCAATGGCAAAGGGTACCTTAAGTTTTTCTGCAAGGGTACGGGCCAGCAGGGTTTTTCCGCTTCCTGTAGGACCAATCAGCAGAACATTTGATTTTTCAATCTTTACGTCTGTATTTGCGTTCTGTACGGAAGACATGCGCTTGTAGTGGTTATAGACTGCTACGGAAAGAGCTTTCTTAGCATAGTCCTGTCCGATAACATACTGGTCAAGATATTCCTTGAACTCACGCGGAGAAGGTACTTCGCTCATTTCAATGGGAGTAGGTGCCTTCTGCTTCTGGTCAAGAATGCTCTGACAGACAGCAACACACTTGTCACAGATAAAAATATTGTGTCCCGGTGCTTCTACAAGGCTTCTGTCTTCACCTGCGGGCTTTCCACAGAAAGAACAGTATTGTGTATCGTTACGAAATCCTCTCATTCAATCCTCCTGAAAAAGCTTGCGCTTTATTTTTCTTCGGCAGAACCTTTGCGGAATGGCATTACATGGTCTACAATGCCGTAATCCAGTGCGTCCTGTGCTGACATGTAGAAGTCGCGTTCCATATCTTTTGCTACATCTTCCGCTTTCTTTCCGGTTGCCTGTGCAAAATAGTCGATGGAAAGTTTTTTGAGGCGCAGGATTTCTTTTGCTTGGATGGCAATGTCACTTTCCTGTCCCTGAACTCCGCCCCAGGGCTGATGAATCATTACACGTGAAGAGGGCAGGGCATAGCGTTTTCCTTTTGAACCGCCTGCCAGCAGAATGGCAGCCATTGAAGCGG
>DFDV01000112.1 GCA_002369025.1 Treponema sp. UBA3819
TTTTTTGACCTGCTTGTTAAAATCGGTTTTAAGGAAATTGAAGTCGGCTTTCCTTCTGCAAGTGATACCGAATATGAATTTATTCGCAGGCTTATAGAAGAAAATCGCATTCCCGAGGATGTGACCATTCAGGTTCTCTGCCAGGCTCGTGAAAAACTGGTGCGCAAGACCATGGAATCCATCAAGGGAGCTCCCGGAGTTATTTTCCATATTTATAACTCCACTTCTCCTGCTCAGCGCAAATACACCTTCAACAAATCTAAGGAAGAAATCATTCAGATTGCCGTAGACGGTGTAAAGTGCATTAAAGAATGCATGAAGGATTTGAGCGAAGATGAGCGCAAAAAAATCCGCCTTGAGTATTCTCCGGAAAGTTTTTCCATGACGGAAATTGATTACGCCGTGGAAATCTGTTCCGCAGTTGGAAAAGAATGGGGCTACGACAAAGACAATAAAATTATTTTCAACCTGCCTACAACGGTAGAATGTGCTACGGCTAATGTCTATGCAGATCAGATTGAATATTTTGCAAACCATATTCCCAACCGCGAGGGCGTGATTATTTCTACACACTGCCATAACGATCGCGGAAGCGGTGTTGCATCCTGTGAACTGGGACTTCTTGCCGGTGCTGACCGTGTGGAAGGCTGTCTCTTTGGAAATGGTGAACGCACGGGAAACCTGGACATTGTAACGGTTGCCCTGAATATGTTCAGTCAGGGTGTAGATCCGGAACTTGATTTCTCCCATCTGCCTGACATTGCCGACAGCTACATGGAATACACCAAGATGGACATTTCGCCCAGAACTCCCTATGCAGGCGGTCTTGCCTACACGGCTTTGAGCGGCGGACATCAGGATGCCATTGCAAAAGGCTTTGCGGCCCGCGTAAAAATGGACAAGGATGCAATCTGGGATGTTCCCTATCTTCTTATTGACCCCCATGACATTGGCCGCCAGTACGAAGGCATCATCAGAATCAACAGCCAGAGCGGAAAGGGCGGTGCATCCTTTATTCTGGAACACAATTACGGTTACGCCATTCCCAAGAGCATGCAGCCGGCAATCGGCGACCTTATCAAAGCCGCTTCCGACAAGGCACAGCGTGAACTGCAGCCCGAAGAAATACTTGAGATTTTCAAAAATCAGTGGCTTGGAAAGAAAAAGCCGCTTGAAATCATCGACCTTGCCCAGACCCATCTGGAAAGCGCATCTACATCAGAAGAACAGGTTGGCGTACGCGCCGTGGTAAAGTGGAATGGTCAGCAGATTTCTGTTGGTGGCAAGGGTAACGGTCCTCTGGACGGCTTTGTTGCTGCTCTTGCAGATACTCCGGCTCCAAAATTCAATATCACTGCTTTCCACGAACACTCTGTGGGACAGGGCTCCAATACGAGTGCTGTTGCATACGTTCAGATTACCGTGGAAGACGGACGTCAGCTCTGGGGTGTAGGCCTTTCCAGCAACGTTGGACGTGCCGGTATTGAAGCTGTGGTAAGCGCAGTAAATCAGACTGAGTAACAATCAGCCCAGAAGTTTGATTTCTTCCGGGCTAAGTTCCCGATAGCCGCCTAAGGGAAGGGTGGGGTCAAGTTTAAGTTCGCCCATTGCGACGCGCTTAAGGTAGACAACTTCATTTCCTACGGCGGCAAACATTCTTTTTACCTGATGAAATTTTCCCTCGTAAATTGTGAGCAGGCAGTCGCAGCCGTCAGCATTTTTTGAGTCTACGTCGTCTAATTCTCCATTTTCTTTTGCACTGCTAATCCAGACAAGGCCGGCGCTCTGGGCGTCAAATTCTGCTTCGTTTCCTTCGCGGGGAATATGGAGTCCTTTTTCAAAGAGCTCTTTGTAGTGGTCCCGGCCGGTCTGGTCCACACTGTCACGCAGGCGGACGGCGTAGGTTTTGGGAATATGGGTTTTGGGTGAAATCATCCGGTGGGTAAGGGCGCCGTCTGTAGTCAGAATGAGCAGGCCTTCTGTGTCGATGTCCAGTCTGCCTACATGGTGAAGTTCGCCGCCCATAAATGGATGCCGCAGGTCCGGGTCAATCAAATCAAATACTGTCCTGTGTTCGCCGTCTCTGTTTGCGCAAACATGGTCCTGGCACTTGTTCATCATCAGGTAGATGTCATGCTGCAGGGTGATTTCTTCTCCGTCAATGGCCAGTCTGTCTTTGCTCAGATCAATGTGAGCTGAGGGGTCAAAAATCTGCCTGCCGTTTAGCGTAACACAGGCTGAGCGGAGCAGTTTTTTTACGTCTTTTCGGGTTCCATAACCGTGATGTGAAAGTACCTTGTCGATTCGTTCCATAATATTACGTTGTTGCTTGTTTTACGGCAAAACTGGTGATGCCTGAGAGAGCCGAGATGCCTCCAAAGAGAGCAAGTTTTTCTTTTAATTCAGGCGTTAAGCCTTGTTTGCGCCAGGCTTTTGCTATAGAAAGACCGCCTCCGAAAGAAAGCGAACCGACTGTACTGAAAAGAGAAATCCCAACACCTCCTGCAAGGCGGGCTGTGATGTTTCCTTTTCCATGAACGCTTCCGTCTGCAATATCAAGTGCAGCAGTGGCAAGACCGCCTACACCGGGGATGAAACCAACGCCAAATTTTACTGCGTCCATGACTAAACTTCCTCCCGCAATGGAATTAAGTTCTTCCTCAGAAAGATTCTGAACCGTGTCTCTGACCAAAAAGTAGAGTTCTACCATTGATGTGAAACCTGGTGTGGGAGTGAGGGCATGTTTTTCGCAGAAATCTGAAAAATCCTGAGGGGAGGTTATTTTATAAAAATCTTCTTTTATTTTTTCGTCAAGAAAAGCAGTGTTGAGTCTTTTTGAGAAGTCTGCTATTTCAGAAACAAATTTCAGGGTCTGAGGGTCGTTTGTAAAGAGTGTGTGGATATCTTCTTCCGTTATTTGGAGGTTAAACTCTTTTACAGTTTCGGCAATGTCTTTTTCGGAATGGCAGTTACCTAGTTTGTTGCAAAAAGCTTTGTCTTGCAGCAGAAGAGCCATCTGATGCATTGTTTCATAGTTTGGCATGTTTTTTCTTCTCCGTTTATATGGTATACCGTTTGCGGTAAAAAAACAATAAAAAGATTTTATTGGTTTTTTGACACAGATGAGCACAGATGCACTCGGATTGGGCACAGATGTTTTTATTTTATTATTATCTGTGCCTCATCCGTGTTAATCCCCGTTCATCTGTGGCTCCTTGCGGGAGAGGGCTCCGCTTGATAATTGATTGCAT
>DFDV01000068.1 GCA_002369025.1 Treponema sp. UBA3819
GCATATACAACTATGCACAAACGACTGCAAGCTACACAGTGGAAGTTACAAAAGCGATTGGAAAAATCAGTTTTGCCTCCTCGGAAAGCGCAAGGGTAAAGAAAAGCGAAGGAGAATACTACAATCCATTTACCAAAACAGGTGACGGAATAGTAAACTTTTATTCGGATAATCTCAATGTTGCCAGCTTCTTCTGGGGGGACAATGACAAACCGCCCGAAACAGTCCGCATACTAAAAGCTGGTACAACAGTCATCACAGCTAAGGTATCGGACTCTGACACTTATACCTATCCCGAAAAGACTGTGAGCTACACATTGTCTGTTTGGGATGAGGGAGTATTCAAATTCTATACCAAGAGTTTTACTAAGTCTCTGGTTATCGACAAGGATAAGTCTTTCACCAACTCTGATTATACCGTAAGTGGCGACGGCAGGCTAACATTTTCTTCGAGCGATACGGATGTTGCCGACGTTCATCCAACGAATGGAAAAGTCACCATAAAAGGCGTGGGAGAAGCGACCATTACCGCCCAAATAAAGGACACCGCAACATACGTTTATCCCGTAAAGACGGCAGGTTATCAGGTTAAAGTCCTCCCATACTTTGGGGAAAAAGCCCCGGATGCGGCCAAAGCCGTGGGTGATATAATATTATGTGACGGCTCGGCAATTCCCTACAAAGAAGGATTGACATTGGACAAGGACAGTAAATCAAGGGCAGTCGCTGTGATTTTTTATGTGGGAAAGGACTGTTCAGACGACGATACGAACCGTACGTTAGGCGTTGGAATGATCTATTTTAACTATGAGGGGGCATGGTGTGGCTGGGGAACGGAAGCCAAGAACAAAAGAATTGAAGCGCTGGAGTGCGTAGTGGATAATAATACTCATACTTTTACGGGCCATAAGGATGGAAGCGGCAACTTTGACAGACTGGCCGCTGCAGTGAATGACACGAACAATCAGGATAACTATCCACCCTTCAAGTTTGCCAATAACTACGCGAACGAGACTAGATATGATAGTAATCAGAAGAAAGATAAGAAAGGCCGTGTGAGCGGCACGAAATATGAAACAGGCTGGTATCTTCCGAGTATTGCGGAACTTTACCAATTGAGGCAGAACCTGGATGCTGTTAATGCGGCACTTAAGGTCTGTGATGGAATGGAAATCGCAGCTTGTGGTTACTGGTCTTCATCCACGGTTCCGGGTAGTGAGGAATCTGCGTGGTATTACGATTTTTCTGCTGACCGTGTCTATTCCCAATGGAAGTACCCAAATACTAATTATAAATATTCGTGTGCAATTCATGCCTTTTAACCAGTGGCGCGGAGTAATTGTGCAGGACCAGAAAGTACGCTGTGTGAATAAGGTGTGAGGGTGGAGAGTTACAGCTATGTCTGAGCTTATGAAGTATAACTGCATTTTTCTTCTTGGGCCCACAGCGGTGGGAAAAACTGCCATCGGTGTGCGCCTGGCTCTTGCCCTGGGCGGGGAAATTATCAGCGGAGACAGCCGGCAGGTCTACCGGGGACTGGATATTGGAAGCGGTAAGGATCTTGCTGACTACGACATTCCCCGCGCCCTTGTGGAAAAACTGAATCCGGAGCTGGCCAAAACATGCGGAGAAAGTTATCACCTGCCATATCATCTGATTGATGTGGCGGATGTAGATACTGAATACAATCTTTTTGATTATCAGGAAGCATTTTATCCGGCATTTGCGGACATTCTGGCGCGGGGAAAAGTGCCGGTGGTTGTTGGTGGAACCGGAATGTATGTAGACTGCATTCTGCGCAATTATGACCTTGTTCCTACGCCAGACAATCCTCAGCTGCGGGCAGAACTTGAGACAAAATCCTATGATGAACTTAAGGCTATCCTGATTGCAGAAAAAGCCAATCTGCACAATACCACTGATTTTGCAGATAAGGACAGAATTATTCATGCAATAGAGATTGAACGCTATCTGAAGAGCCCGGAATGTGCCGCTTACCGTGCAGGTCGTCCGCCGCGCCCGGAAATCCGTCCTCTTGTGCTTGGAACGACACTGCCCAGACCACTGGTGAGGGAACGCATTGCAAAAAGGCTGCGGGACCGCATGGAAAATGGTCTGATTGAAGAAGTGCAGGGGCTCCACGATGGGGGCGCGGAATGGGCCAGGCTTGAACAGCTGGGGCTGGAGTATCGCTTTGTATCTGAATACCTGCAGGGAAAAATTGCAGAAAAAGAAGAACTGTTTGAAAAACTGAATCTTGCCATTGGTCAGTTTGCAAAGCGGCAGGAGACCTGGTTCCGTGGCATGGAAAAGAAAGGCGTGCATATTCACTGGCTGCCTCAGGCGGATGATATAGAAGAGCGTTTTGCCGCGGCATTAAAAGAGATAAAATCGCAAACTTTGCAGTAGGGGCGTTACGGGGGCTCCCGTAGAAGGGGTAGTGGAAGACCGCCTGACTGCCAGAGGCGGGCGGGCTGGAACGAGGGGAAGGCTTTCCCCTCCTGAAAAAAAATAACTCCGAACCAGCGGCACGGAGTTTTGTATGAGAATCTGCTCTGTCTTTTTACTTATGCGTTCACAGCAATCTTTTCTGCTTCTTCAACTTTGGTCAGGTAACCGGTGCGTACGCATGACTCGAACAGTGCCTTGCTGATGTAATCAGTTGTTACGTCTTCATAGCCGTCTTTGTCACGTACGATGCGTACAACGTAGCCATCATCCATTTCACGAACAACGGTCATGTAATCGGTCGATTTACCAATGCTTTTCAGTGTGTAAGTTCCCATTTTTAATCTCCCACCAAACAATGTTTGGTTAAAATAAAGCTATGGATAATTGCCGGCAAATACTTTTACCGCCATACATATTAATTTTCGGCTTTTAGAAAAAGATGTTTAGTTTTTTTTAAAATTATTTTACAATCAGACTATGATTTACTGCGATGCTCACATGCACCTTGTACAATGCGGACGCTTTCCAGATTTTCCTGCCGGGCTGGAATATTATGCCGTCACTTGTGCACACGACAGGGATGAGTTTATGCGGCAGAAGGAAATGATTGCCCTATGCGGCGAAAAAATGAAAATTCTGCCTGCTTTTGGCATTCATCCCCAGGCGCCTCTTGCGGAAAATATTGATTTTCTGGAAAGCCTGATAAAAGGCGGAAAAATTTCTGCCATTGGTGAAGCGGGCTTTGATTTGTTTACAAAGGAATTTGCATCTCACATTGAGGAACAGGAGACGGTCTGGAGGGCTGAGACGGAATTTGCCGCAAGATATGGGCTTCCACTTGTGGTGCATTGCAGAAAGGCTCAGGAAAGACTTTTTAGGGATGCAAAAAAACTGAAAGAAATTCCCGGGGTGATTTTTCATTCATTTGCGGGTAGTCCCCAGGATGCCCGTTCCCTTTTGAAGCGGGGCGTACAGGCTTTTTTTAGTTTTGGAAAGCCATTGTTGAACGGGAAAAAATCTGCCATTGCCTGCGTGAGGGAAATTCCTTTAGAGAGGCTGCTGCTGGAAACGGATGCACCTTTTCAGACCCTGAAGGGGGAGAGTTCTACGGCTCCGGAAGAGATTTCCCGGGTATATGCTGCTGCCTCTGAGCTCAGGGGCATTCCTGAGCAGGTGCTTATGGAAAAAGTGGCTGAAAATTTTTCTGCGGCCTACGGACTGGGTGCTGAATGAGGAAAAAAATCCGCCAGTTTTTATTCTGCTCTATCTGCTATTTTTCTGAAAGTCCCTCGTAAAAATCCTTTCCCTTGTCTGTGGTGATGACAAAGGCGGGCAGATTTTTTACGGTGACAAGGCGGACGGCTTCCATTCCCAAATCTTCATAGTCCAGCACTTTTTCTGCGGTGATGTATTCTGATGCGATAAGGGCGGCAACTCCGCCGGGTGTGCCCAGATAGAAGGCTCCGTATTTTGCACAGGCTTCCGTCCATTTTTTGGACCGGTTTCCCTTTGCAAGCGTTACCAGTGCGGCTCCCCGTGACATGAGGGAATCTGCATAGACATCCATTCTGCCTGCGGTGGTTGGACCGAAACTTCCGATAATGGCTCCCTCCGGCGTGCGTGCGGGGCCAGCGTAGCAGATGGGATAACGGCGGCAGTATTCGGGCAGGTCTTTTCCTGCATCCAGTAGTTTTTGCCAGCGGGCGTGGGCTGCATCCCGGGCAACAAGAATGTCGCCGTTTAAGATGATGCGGTCGCCGGGTTCTGAACCTTTGAGGTCAGAGAGAATTTTCTGCATGCCGCCTTCTGTACTGATGATGCGCTCGCTTTTTTTTGTTTCTGTAAATGATACGGCTTTTTCAAAATCCGGGATTTCTGCGGGATTGGCGCATGTTTTTTCTATATAGAAGCCGTCTTTTGTCAGAA
>DFDV01000076.1 GCA_002369025.1 Treponema sp. UBA3819
ATATATGGTAAGAAGTTTATGGACAGCGGCAACCGGCATGAACGGTCAGCAGGCTAATCTTGATACGATTTCCCACAACCTTTCCAATGTGAACACGACAGGCTACAAGCAGCAGCGCGTGGAATTTGAAGACCTGATTTATCAGAATCAAAAACTGGCAGGAACTCCTGCTACAGAAGATACCGTAACTCCCGTTGGAATTCAGCAGGGACTTGGTGTGAGAATCGGCGCTACCCAGCGTATTTTTTCACAGGGCTCACTGCAGGCAACCGGTGTAGACACTGATCTGGCTATTGTTGGTGACGGATTTTTCCGTGTACAGCAGTACGACGGCAGCTGGGCATACACCCGTGACGGTTCATTCAAGGTAGATATGACCGGTCAGCTGGTAACAAACAACGGTCTCCGCGTCATGCCGGAAGTTATTCTGCCGGAAGGCTACAATCTGCAGACCCTTACCGTCACAGATACAGGCCGTGTTACCGTAAAAGTTGACGGAATTGATGACCCGGTTGATGTAGCACAGCTGGAACTTTACCGCTTTCCCAACAGTGCCGGACTGGAAAGCCTGGGCGACAATCTCTATAAAGTAACAAATGCTTCCGGTGAAGCAATTGCAGGTCGTCCCGGTTTTGAAGAATTTGGTACTACAAAACACAAATTCCTGGAAATGAGCAATGTAAGCGTGGTAAACGAAATGGTGCAGATGATTGTTGCACAGCGCGCCTACGAGTTCAACAGCAAGGCAATCCAGACCAGTGATTCCATGCTGAGCACTGCAGTAAATCTTAAGAGATAGGAGAGGGATAAAAAATGACAGGACTGAGCCCCTATAATCCAATTCAGAAGAATCTTTCATCTGTTTCCATACTCAAACCCGGCCGCCTCAATGGTGACTATGGCAGCGGTTTTGAAGGAACATTTAAATCAGAACTGGACAAACACTCAGCTCCTGTTGGTGCGGCCGCCAATCAGTCAAATCCTCACATACAGCCACGAACGATTGACCGCACATCTGCCCTCTACGAAAAATCCCTTGAAATGGAATCCTACATTGTTAAGCAGATGCTTTCTTCCATGAGAAAGACAATCATGCGGGCAAACGGAGAACAGTCCTATGCCGAACAGATGTATGAGGACATGCTCTATGACGAATACGCCACCGCAATGACAAAGAATGCAGGTTTTGGTCTCGCCGACCAGATGTATCTGCAGCTGAGTGCCGGTGGTGTAGACGTAAATGCCTGATTATGATATCCTACTAAAAAGGTAGACAATATCTGTAATTGTCTGATACTTTTTTAGGAAAATTCATTATGGCTTATGATTTTGACCAGCCGGTAGACAGATACGGAACAGACTGCATAAAATTTGATTTTGCGGTGGAAAGGGGGCATCCCATGGACTCTCTTTCCTATTGGGTTGCGGACATGGACTTTAAGACCGCTCCGGAAATCCTTTCTGCCCTCAAAGCCCGTATTGACCATGGAATCTTCGGTTACACAAATATTAAGGCTCATTATTTTGATGCAGTCCGCCACTGGGTGCAAAAACATTATAACTATAGGGTAGAGCGCCCCTGGCTCATTGAAACTCCCGGAGTGGTTTTTGCCCTTGCCACAGCAATTCATGCCTTTACAAAAGAAAATGAAAGCATCATCATCCAGACTCCAGTTTATTATCCTTTTTCAAATTCAATCCGTAACAGCAGGCGGAATCTTGTCACATCTTCTCTTATCTGGGGAGAAAAGGGCTGGGAATGTGATTATGATGACTTTGAGAAAAAAATCGTAGAAAATAAGGTAAAACTTTTTCTCCTGTGTAATCCCCATAATCCCGGGGGAAAGGCATGGAAGCGTGAAGAACTGGAAAAACTTGGCCAGATATGTCTTAAGCATGGCGTTACCGTGGTGAGCGATGAGATTCACGCGGATTTTGTCTGGGGAAGCAACAGTCACACATCTTTTGCCACAATTTCCCCTGAGTTTGAAGATATTTCGGTTATTTGTACTTCTCCGTCAAAATCTTTTAACCTTGCAGGCTTACAGATAAGCAATATCTTTATCAAAAACCAGACCCTGCGCTCAGCATTTAAGGCTGCCCGTGATGAGACAGGCTATGATGAGCCAAACCTCCTGGGACTGATTGCCTGTGAAGCGGCCTACACAAAGGGAGAAAAATGGCTTAAGGAAGTAAAGGCCTATATCAATGAGAATATCAGCAAAACGGTTAAATTCTTCAATAAAAATGGCGATCCCAGAATAAAAATTCAAAAGCCTGAAGCCACCTATCTTTTGTGGTTTGACCTCCGGGATACCGGCATAAAGGACAGTGAGCTGAATAAAGTGATTTCTGAAAAGGCCAAACTCTGGCTGGATGCCGGCAGTATGTTTGGAAAAGAAGGTGAGGGCTTTGTACGCATGAACGCAGCCTGCCCTTGGTCATATCTTGAGCAGGGAATTATCCGTTTAAACGAAACAATTCAGAATCTGTAAAAAAAATCCCGGAAGTCAGTCGCTTCCGGGAAAAATCTTACAAAACCAGTCCTTTTGCTTCGTCACAGCCTAATACAATGTTCATGCACTGTACGGCCGCTCCGGAAGCGCCTTTACCCAGGTTATCAAACTGAGCCGATACAATCAGCCGCTCTTCATTTCCTGTCACATATATTTTCAGGCCATCCCAGCCGGAAAGGCTGTTTCCTGCGAGCATGCCTCCGTAAAGCTGCTCTGTGTTTTTGACAACCTCAATGAATTTTTCACCCTTGTAAAAATCTGCAAAAAATTCTGTCAGTTCTGCGGGAGTCCTGTATTTTTTCAGGAAGTCTGTGTGGATGGGAAGTGAGACCAGCATGCCGCTGTAGTAGTCTGCAACAATGGGACTGAAAAGGGGTGAGCGGGAAAGCCCTGTAATTGCCTTCATTTCCTTTAAATGCTTGTGCTGCTGGCTGAGTGCATACTCACGGGGAGAATCAAGGTCGCCATTTCTTTCCTGACCTTCATATTCTGCAATCATTTTCTTTCCGCCGCCAGAATAGCCTGTAAGGGAAAAAGCAGAAATTGGGTAGTCTGCGGGAAGAATGCCTTCAGATATCAGGGGGTAGACTGTAGAGATAAATCCCGTTGCATGGCAGCCAGGAACTGCAATGCGCTTTCCATTCTTTATTGCTTCCCGGTGTTTTTCAGAAAGTTCCGGAAAACCGTATGCCCAGCCTTCTTCCGTACGGTGGGCTGTAGAAGTGTCAATAATGCGGACATTTTCATTTTCTACAAGGGAAACCGCTTCTCTTGCCGCTGCGTCAGGCAGGCACAAAAAAGTGATGTCAGACTCATTTATGAGCCGTTTGCGTTCTGCCGGGTCCTTTCTGAGATCAGCAGAAATCGTTAAAAGTTCGATATCATCGCGTTTGGCAAACCTTTCATGGATACGCAATCCTGTGGTGCCTTCGCTGCCGTCAATAAAAATTTTTGCTTTCATGCCATCATTATATACGAAAGGGCCTTTTCTCCGCAACACACCTATGGCAAACATGGGTGGGACTGACAGCCTGCCTGCCGTACCTTCAGACCTGATAAAATACTGCTACTATCCCTTTTGACCGAAATTCAGTATACTATTGGTATGTCAGAAGAAAAGTCATTACCGCAGCACATCCGCGGCGCTCATATACATTTTGTTGGTATCAAGGGAACAGGCTGTATCGCCCTGGTGGAAATCCTATATGCAAGGGGAGCGGTCATTACCGGAAGTGATGTCTCCGAGCGTTTTTATACAGATGAAATTCTGGATAAACTTGGTCTTAAGGCTCTCCCATTCAGTGAAGATAATATCACAAGCGATATTGCCTGTGTCATTTATTCCAGTGCCTACAACCCTGAAAAAAATCCTGATTTAATTGCAGCCCGCCGCCTTGGCATTCCCATGCTTTTGTATACGGAAGCCCTGGGTGCAGTTTCCCGCCTGTCCTGCAGTGCCGGTATCTGTGGTGTGCATGGAAAAACAACAACGACAGGTCTTACCGGCACAATCCTCAAGGCACTGGACTTGCCCAGTCAGGTTCTTGCCGGGTCAATCATCGCTTCTTTTGACGGAAACGGTCTTTCCGGCAGCTGTACCATGACAAGCCCGACTTTTGAAAAATCATCAAAGCACTTTTTTGTGGCAGAAACCTGTGAGTATCAGCGGCATTTTATGGCCTTTAG